>DAMABW010000263.1:0-6802 GCA_031999925.1 Massilia sp.
AGCAGCGACAGCAGGCCTTCCTGCATGCGTGCGCCGCCGGTGGCGGTGATGCAGATGAACGGCACTTTCTGTTCCAGCGCGATCTGGGCGCCGCGGGCGAAGCGTTCGCCGACGACCGAGCCCATCGAGCCGCCCATGAATTCGAATTCGAAGCAGGCCACGACCACTGGCAGGCTCATGATCGAGCCGCCCTGGACGATCAGCGCATCGGTCTCGCCGGTGGCGTCCATCGCCGCCTTCAGGCGGTCCGGGTACTTCTTGCTGTCCTTGAACTTCAGGGTGTCGACCGGCAGCGCTTCCTGGCCGATTTCATAGCGGCCGCCTTCGTCGAGCAGCGCATCGAGGCGCTCGCGCGCACGGATGCGCATGTGGTGGTCGCACTTCGGGCAGACGTGCAGGTTCGATTCCAGGTCGGCGCGGTACAGGACGGCTTCGCACGACGGGCATTTGACCCACAGGCCTTCCGGCATGGTCTTGCGATTGGCGGCATCGGAGCGCTGGATGCGTGGGGGCAGCAGTTTTTCCAACCAACTCATGTTCTCTCCTTTGCGACGGTTCTTGAATTGGGGCGTAGTGTAGCCGCTAGCGCCGGGCTTGTCGACCGCTTGGCTTTCTGACAATCAATCCGCCGCCTGGAGTGCAACTCAGTCTTTTGCGACCTCGGCAGTCGTGAATTCGAGGCCGCCGATGCGGGCTGCGATGATGTTATACACCCATGCGCCGATCAGGGTGAACACGAATCCCATCAGGGTGTAGAGCAGTGGCATCATGAGCAGCATCAGCAGCGAAGGGCCGACGCCCTGCCCTTGCCCCATCAGCGCCGGGATGAACATCAGCAGCGTGAAGGGGATCGAAATCACGAAGTACAAGGCCGCCATGACCTTGGCGTTTTGCAGGATGGAGACGCTGACGACTTGCTTTTTCATGGGGGGCCTTGTCCGTACGGAGTGAAGTTGCACTAATGTAACGTACTCGATAGCAAGTAGACAAGTAAAAACGCCGGCAGGTAGCGGCCGGCGTTCTGGTCATGCAGAGAGTACCGTCAACTGTCGAGCGCCGTACGGATACCGCCGACGAAATCGCGTACCGCCGCTACGGCCTTGTCCGCGCCGGCGTTCTCGATTTCCTGGATGATGCGGCTGCCGATCACCACCGCATCGGCCACCGAAGCCACCGCCTTGGCAGTCGCGCCGTCGCGGATGCCGAAGCCGACGCCGATCGGCAGGCTCACGTGCTGGCGGATCGCGGCCACGCGGCGCGCCACGTCCTCGGTGTCGATGCTGCCGGCGCCGGTGACGCCTTTCAGCGACACGTAGTAGCTGAAGCCGCTGCCGTAGCGCGCCACCTGCTGCACACGCTCGGTGGTCGAGGTCGGGGCCAGCAGGAAGATCAGGTCGAGGCCGGCCGCGCGCATGGCGTCGGCAAAGGCTTCGCACTCTTCCGGCGGGTAGTCGACCACGATGGCGCCGTCGGCGCCGGCGTCTTTTGCGCAGCGGATGAATTCGTCGGGGCCGATGCGCTCGATCGGGTTGGCGTAGCCCATCAGGACCACGGGCGTGCTGGTGTTCGTCTTGCGGAACTCGCGCACGAAGTTGAAGACGTCGGGCAGGCCGATGCCGAATTTTAGAGCGCGTTCGCAGGCACGCTGGATGACCGGACCTTCGGCCATCGGGTCGGAGAAAGGCACGCCGAGTTCGAGGACGTCGGCGCCGCCTTCCACCAGCGCGTGCATCAGCGGCACGGTGAGGTCGGGGCCGGGGTCGCCGGCGGTGATGAAGGTGACGAGGCCGGTTTTATGCTGTTCGCGCAGGGCGGCGAAGGTGTGTTCGATGCGGGACATGGTTGTTTTCCGTTTTGGATGATCGGTGTTCGGGCAGACGTAGGGTGGACGGATTTCGCGTCCACGCGTTCAATGCACGTATGCGTCGGGATTCAGCTGAAATCCAGCCCCATCCTCTGCGCCACCGTGTGCATGTCCTTGTCCCCGCGTCCCGACAAATTCACCAGGATGATCTGGTCCTTCGCCAGCGTTGCCGCCAACTTCACGCCGTAGGCGATCGCGTGCGAGGATTCCAGCGCCGGAATGATGCCTTCGATGCGGCAGCAGTCGTGGAACGCCTGCAGCGCCTCGTCGTCGGTGATCGACACGTATTCGGCGCGCGCCGAATCCTTCAGCCAGGCGTGTTCGGGCCCGACACCCGGATAATCCAGGCCGGCCGAGACCGAATGGGTCTCGATGATCTGCCCGTTCGCATCCTGCAGCAGGTAGGTGCGGTTCCCGTGCAGCACGCCCGGGAAGCCCGCCGACAGCGAGGCCGCATGCTTGCCGGAATCGATGCCCTCGCCCGCCGCCTCGACGCCGACCAGTTTCACGCCCGGCTCGTCGATATAGGGATAGAAGATGCCCATCGCGTTAGAGCCGCCGCCGATGCAGGCCACCACGTAGTCGGGCTGGCGGCCGGTCATTTCCGGCATCTGCACGCGGCACTCCTCGCCGATCACCGACTGGAAGTCGCGCACCATCATCGGGTAGGGATGCGGACCGGCCACGGTGCCGATGATGTAGAAGGTGTTCTCGATGTTGGTGACCCAGTCGCGCATCGCTTCGTTCAGCGCGTCCTTCAGGGTCTTGGAACCCGACTCCACCGGCACCACGGTCGCGCCGAGCAGCTTCATGCGGTACACGTTCTGGGCCTGGCGCTTGACGTCCTCGGCGCCCATGTAGACGATGCACTCCAGCCCGAAGCGGGCGCAGATGGTGGCCGTGGCCACGCCATGCTGGCCGGCGCCGGTCTCGGCGATGATGCGGGTCTTGCCCATGCGCCGCGCCAGCAGGGCCTGGCCGATCACGTTGTTGATCTTGTGGGCGCCGGTGTGGTTCAGGTCTTCGCGCTTGAAGAACACCTGCGCGCCGCCGGCCAGCTCGGACCAGCGCTTGGCGTGGTAGACCGGCGACGGACGGCCGACGAAGTGGGCCAGCTCGTAGCGGAATTCTTCGAGGAATTCGGGGTCGTGCGAATAGCGCGCGTAGGCTTCGTTCAGTTCGGCCAGCGCGTGGCTCAGCGTCTCGGCGACGAAGCTGCCGCCATAGGGGCCGAAGTGGCCGCGCGCGTCGGGGAATTGGTATTCAAGGGTCTGGAACAGCGCGTTCGGGCCGCGCTCGATGGCTGCTTCAAGCGCCGGTTCCTGGGCTTCCAGGGCTGCTTCCTGTACTTCTTTGCTGGTCATGACTGGTCTCGCTATGGATGAGGGCATCGGCTGCCCGCACCGCGGCGACAAAGGCCGCGATCTTGCGGGCGTCCTTGATCCCCTTCGCTTCCTCGACACCACTGCTGATGTCGACGGCGTAGGGGCGTACGCGGACCGTTGCGTCAGTCGCGTTTTGCACGCTCAAGCCACCACTCAAAACGACCCGAGGCGCGAGCTCTTTTGGAATAAGAGACCAATCGAAGACCTTTCCTGCGCCACCATACACATCCACGTGGGCATCCAGCAAAAGGCCGGAAAACCAGGGACTGGCAGCGCGGTATGCGAGTTCGCATTCTAGCAGTTCGGCGTGCGCCGTGTCCGGCTTGACGCGGAAGGCACGCACGAATGGCCGTTTCACCACAGCCGCGATCCGCGCGCATTCGTCAATCGTTTCGTCGCCGTGGAACTGCAGCAGTGCCACCGGCGCCGCATCGACCACCGCCCTCACCTCGTCCAGGCTGGCGTTCACGAACAGCGCGGTCGCGCTCACATACGGCGGCACCAGCCGGCCCAGTTCGGCGAAGCGCTCGGGGGTGACGTAGCGTGGGCTCTTCGGGTAGAACACGAAGCCGAGGGCGTCGGCGCCGGCATCGACGGCAGCAATCAAATCCTGCTCGCGGGTGATGCCGCAAATCTTGATGCGGGTGCGTTTCATGGTGAACCTTACAGCCAGGGCAAAGGCGAGACCGCCTCCTGCGGCAGCCCCCACTTCGGATCGTAATCGATTTTGGCGAAGTACAGGCCGTCCGGCATGAAGGTGGGCGCGGCGGCATCGCGGTTGCGCGCGGCCAGCACATCGGCCATCCAGCCCGGCTCGTTGCGGCCGGTGCCCACATAGATCAGGGCGCCGACGATGTTGCGTACCATGTGGTGCAAAAAGGCGCTGGCGCGCACGGTGAACACGATGATGTCGCCGCGGCGCTCGATGCCGATGTGCTGCATGTCCTTGACCGGCGTATTCGCCTGGCAGCCCGAAGCACGGAACGAGGAAAAATCGTGCAGGCCGATCAGGTGTTGCGCCGCTTCGCGCATGCGCTCGACGTCCATCGGGCGGAACACCCAGCCGGCGCGCCCTGCCAGCAGCGCCGACGGGTTGGCATTGTTGTACAGGACGTAGTGATAGGTCCGGGCACGGGCCGAGAAGCGCGCGTGGAATTCCTGGCCATCGAGGTCGGGCGGTACTTCGTGGGCCCAGCGCACCGTGACCGAATCGGGCAGGAAGGTATTTGTGCCGCGCACCCAGCTCTGCATCGAGCGATCGAGTTCGGTGTCGAAGTGGACCACCTGCTCGACCGCGTGTACGCCGGCGTCGGTGCGGCCGGCGCAGGTGGTGTGGAGTTTCGTGGTCGCGAACTTCTCGAGGGCGATCTCGAGGGCGTCCTGGACGGTGTCACGGCTCGGCTGTTTCTGGTATCCATTCCAGCCGGTGCCGACGTACTGGAGTCCTAGTGCGATGCGCCTCACGCCAGCTGTGCACGCATGGCGCTGGCGCGGGTGGCCTGTTCGCTGCTGCCGCCCTTGATGACTTCGTCAAGCAACTCGCGCGCCCCTTCCTTGTCGCCGATCTCCTGGTAGGCGATGGCGAGGTCCAACTTGGTTTCCATCTCCATCTGGGCCGGCGTCAGTTCGACCGGCGCGAAGCCGCTGTCCGCGGTCGACTCGGCCGGTTGCGCGGTCGCTTCGTCGGCGGCCGGCAAATCGAGGTCGAAGCTGTCCATGTCGAAGCGCGGCACCGGGGTGCCGGGGTTCGGGATCGGCGGCACTTCGTCCAGCGCAAACGGATCGTCCTGCGGCGCGGCCGGTGCGGCCGGCTGGCCGAAGTCCATGCTGTCGAGGTCGAACAGCGGGTCTTTCGCCGGCGCTTCGGCCAGGGGTTCGGCGGACGCGTTCGGAGCGAAGTCGAGGTTCAGGTCGCTCGAGAAATCGAAGTCGGCATTCGGCGCGGCCGGCGTGGCCGGGGTCACCGGCGTGTCGTCGGCCAGGCTGAAGTCCATGGCGTCGAGGTCGAACAGCGGGTCCTTCAGGCTTGCCTCGGCCGGGGTCTGCGGCACTTCCGGCAGCGGCGGCAGTTCGAATTCCTTGGCCAGTTCGGCCATGTCGATGTCGGTGTTCGGGCCGTTCTTCGACAAATCGAGCACGAAGCCGTCGTCGTCGTCCTGCGGCATCAGGGAGGCAGCCTGCTGCTGTTGCGGCTCGGCCGTTTCCGGCGCATCGAAGTCCATGTCGAACGACAGGTCGTCGAGGCTGGTATCGGCCGTGCCGCCGCTTGCCGTGTTCGCTGCCGGCTCCAGCGGCGCGAACGGTTCCATGTCGAACTGCAGGTCGGGTACGGCGGTAGGCACGGCGGTGGCGTCGTTGCGCTCGAACGAGGACGGTTCGGTGGCCGGTACCGGCTCGAAGCTCAGGCCGCCCAGGTCGAAGTCGAGCAGGTTGTCGTCGGCTTTCGGGGCCGCCGCTTCACTGCCGGCCTGCGGCAGCGCGGTGGCGTCCTTGTCCAGGCTCAGGGCGCCGAGGTCGAAGGTGGAATCGAGCGGCGCACCGGTGACGGCGTCGGTGGTGGCGACCGGCTCGATGATCTCGGTGTTGTCGCTGCGGCTGCGGAAGGCGTTCTCCAGCTGTTGCGACAGCAGGGTTTGCGGATTGTTGTCGTCGGCGGCCATGGCGGCGGCTATGCCAGCACCAGCGGCACCAGCGGCGCCGGCAGCGACCGCGACCGCGCCCGCGCCGATGCCGGTGCCCGCGGCGGCGGCGTACATCGGATTGGCCGGGTCGAGGGCATGGCCCATGCTGGCGGCCTGCGCCCATTCCTCGCCCTTGCCGCCGGTGAGGGAGTAGAGCTCGGTGGCCTGGGTCTCGAAGGCGCGCACGTCCTTGCGGGCGGCGTAGATTTCCAGCAGCTTCAGGCGCACCGGATGGCGCAGCGGGTCGTTGCGCAGCGCTTCCTTGAGGATGTCCTCGGCCTGGGTATCGAAGTTATAGGCCAGGTACAGCTCGGCTTCAGCCAATGGATCGACCTCGTTCGTATCGAGCTGGCTCGCCGACGGCGCGAAGCTGGAATTGAAGACGCTGTCGTTGGTATCGACGCTCTGGCCGCCGGTTTCGGCATACAGCGATTGCGCCGACGCCGGTTGGGCGGCGGCGCCGAGGATGCTCGGCTCGGCGGCGGCAGCGGCGGCCTTCGGCGCCGGCTTTTTCTTGCGGCGCTGCGACAGGCCAAGGGCGGCCAGGGCCAGCACCGCGACGCCCGCGCCGATGTAGGTGATGTTGTCCATCAGCGTGTCGAGCAGGGATTTCTCCGGCACCGGCGCCGGCGCCGGCTTGGCGGCTTTCGGCTTGATCTTCGGGGCCGGCTGCGCGGGCGCCTCGGCTCCCTCGTTGGCCGGCGCGATCGGCTGGATGCCGTTGGCGGCGCGCTCGGTGGCCGCCGCGCCGGCGCCGCTCTTCACGGTGATCAGGTCTTCGAGCTGGTTGACGTTCTTTTCCAGTTCCTTGACACGCTGCTGGGCGTCGGCCAGTTCCTTTTCCTTGGCGATGGTGTCTTCGGCCGACGTGG
>DAMABW010000264.1:0-6788 GCA_031999925.1 Massilia sp.
GCAATGCCGTCGGCGTGGTTGAAGCGCCGCACCGGCGGCAGCACCAGCGGCTGGCCGCCCTCGCCTGCCTGTGCCGGCAGCACCGTCAGGGTCAGTTCTTCGCCCGCCAGGTACTGTTCGACGATCGCACGGTCGCCGAACAGGGCATCCTCGAACAAAGCCGCCAAGGCGTTGGCTAGCGCCGGCCAATCGGCTACTCGCGAAACACCCTGGCTGCCGCGGCCGCGCACCGGCTTGACCACCAGCGGAAACGCCAGGCCTTGTTCGCCCAGCATGGCCGGCGACAGCGCGGACAGCGCGATCGCATCGCCGCTCTCCTCCTGCGCCACCATGACCGAGCGCGCCACCGGCAAGCCCGCCGCGTGCAGAAGCGCGTTGGTGGCGAACTTGTCGTCGACCGCCCCCTGGCGGTCGGGTGGCTGGCCGACAATCCAGTGGCTGGCCAGGAAGGCTTCGATCGGGTGGCCCGCGAACAGGACGGTGTTGGCCCAGATGACATTCGCGCCCGCTTCGGTGGCGGCCAGCAGACCTTCGCGTGTGTCGGGGAAGACCCAGGCGAAGGCGTCGGCCGGGTCGGGGTCGGCCTGCGGCGTCACGATGTCGTGGCCGGCCTGGCGCAGGGCGAAGGCGATGTCCGCGCCGCTGTCGGAATAGCCGCCGGGCTTGGGGTCCTTGCGCAGGCCGTCGATGACGGGCGGCGGCAGGGCCTGGTAGATGATGGCGATGCGCCCTGGCTGGTCCTTCCCGATGACTGCAATACCCATGCTTCGAATCCTTACTGAAAATCGCAATGCGAATGCGGCATCGAAGCAGCATCCATCCTTGCATATCTTACGAGGATCGACGATCACCAGGCGCGCACTGCTGACTGGAAACGCAACATCAACGCATCGATCTCTCCGACGAAACCCTGCATGCTATCGAAGGCACGCCCTTCGTTACTGTTGATCTGCCTCCCCGCCGCCACTGACTCCTGCCAACGCTCCTGTGGAAAAGCCGAGCAAGAATTGCATGCTTGCTTAATTTACAACGGAGACTGCCATGATCGACGCATATCTGAAAATCGGTGACATCAAAGGCGAATCGCAGGACGAAAAGCACAAGCAATGGATCGAGGTAAGCAATGTGCAATGGGGGGTGACCCAGCCGCGGGCGTCGACCGTCTCGACAGCTGGAGGACACACCAATGGCAAGGCGGACATGTCGGAGGTCACCTTGACGAAACTGGCTGATGTGGCATCTCCTATCCTGTTCCAGCACTGTGCGATGGGTAAAACCATCCCTGCAGCTTCCATCGAATTCATGCGCGCAGACGGCAATGGGAAGCCCATCACCTATTTCAAGATTGAGCTCGAGAACGTCATGGTCTCCAGTTTCCATCCGAATAGCGGCGAAGGCGGCATCCTGACGGAGCAAGTGAATCTTGCCTACTCCAGGATCAAGGTCTCCTATACCCAGCAAAAAATCGGCGGCGGTGCCGGCGGCAGTACATCGGGCGGCTGGGACTGTGCAGCCAACAAGACTTGTGCTTGAAAGGAGCCCGGCATGGCACATCCAGTCGTCTACCGCGGCGACATGGCCGCTTTGATAAAAGAGTGGGACGCGAAGTACCGCAAAGCCTGGGAAGAAAACGGCTGGGGCGGGATACGCAGCCTGAAGATCGCGAACGGCCAATGCGCCAGGCTTCCACAAGAATTAACAAGCGTCGGCCACACCAGCCGTTGGCAACCAGGGGAGCGTGTCGTCGATGTCGCCCGAACGCTCAAGCCGGGTACCGTCATCGCCAACTTCCTGTTTGAGTACGACAAGATGTGGTACCCGAACTCGCACGGGTGGCATGCTGCACTGTTCGTGAAGGGCGAGGACTACAGCACCGCGACTGGCAAGCCGAACAAGATCATCATGTTCGATCAGTGGACAGGGAAAGCCCCGACCCTGCGGCCGGTCCACAACTGGCCTCCACACACCGAAAAGACGAAAGAGCCGGCCAATATTGCAAACGATTTTTTCGTGGTGATGGTGCCATGAAGATCCTGATCCTTGCAGCTTTCGCGCTGCTACCCTGCCTCGCCAACGGCGGAATGATCTACCGCTGCCCACAGTCCTACCCTGGAAAAGATGCGCCTTCCTCCCCGCTGACCGGGGCTTTCATGGATTCGGGGCCAATGCATGGAAGCGGTCAGATGGCCCCGCCAAGGGACGAAGCAGCCGAAGAAGGCTACGACCTGCCCTATGCTTTCTCCGACGATGAACAGGCATGGCTCATCTGTTCATATGGTGCAAAGAAGCGCATCAAAGGCCGGTTCCATGATGGGCATGAATGGAATCAGCGCATGGAAGGCGGTGCTGCCGAGTGGTGGGTGAAGCTCGCGCCTCAAGCGGGGGCATGCACAGTGCAGGTCAGGGAGATCAAGCCCCGCAGCCCTGGCAAAAGCACATGGACGGCGACGGCCACCTGCCGACGCCATTAAGCTAAATAGGACATGGGCGCCTCGTCAGCGCCCTGCTCCAGTACAGTCTCTGCTTACTGCTGCGTAAACAAGCGGCCGAAGCGCCGCGCCGCAGCTTCCGGATCGGCCTCGGCATAGACGCCCGTGATCGCCGCCACCATGTCCGCCCCGCGCGCCACCAGCGGCGCCGCATTCTGCGGCGTCATGCCGCCGATGACGACGAGCGGCAGCGCCAGTTCGGCGCGCGCCTGGGTCAGCAGCGCCGGCTCGGTGACGAAGGTGTACTTCTTCACCGGCGACGGATAGAAGCCGCCAAAGGCGGCGTAGCTGGCGCCGGCCGCCTGCGCCGCATGGGCCAGCGCCAGCTCGCCATAGCAGGAGGCGCCGACGATCTTGTCCGGCCCGAGCAGGCGCCGCGCATGGCCGATGGCGAGGTCGGTGCCGCCCAGGTGCACGCCGTCGGCATCGAGGTGCATGCACAGGTCGAGGTGGTCGTTGATAACGAGCGGCGTGCCATGGCGGCGGCACAGCGCCAGCAGCGCGGCGCCCTGCTCCAGCCGCAATACCGCATCGGCGTCCGCGACTTTATCTTTATGGCGGTACTGCACCAGTGCCGCACCGCCGCGCAGGGCCGCTTCGGTGGCGGCCAGCAGGCGTTCGGTGTCGTTCCAGTCGGGGGTGACGAGATACAGGCCTCGCATGGTGTTCCTTCACATGGTGGATGAGAGAAAGCGGCGCGGGATGCGCTGGCCCGGTGCGATGGCAAACGACTGCGCGAGCGCGGCGTGGCAATAGGCCTGGGCCGCTTCGAGTGCCGCCGCCATGGGTTCGCCGTGCGCCAGGCGGCCGGCCAGGCTGGCTGCCAGCGTGCAGCCGCTGCCGTGGAAAGCACCGGGCAGGCGCGGCCAGTGCCAGCGCCGCACCAGGCTGCCGTGGGTGTACCAGCGGTTTTCGATCACCTGGCCTGCGCCGTGGCCGCCTGTGAGCAGCAGGTGCGCGCAAGGGAAGTCGCCGACAGCGCAGGGGAAGCCTGCGATAGCGCAGGCTTCCGGCTCGTTCGGCAGCGCGATGCTGGCCAGCGGCAGCAGTTCGTTCACGATGGCGACCGGGTCGTCTTCGGCCAGCGCGTCGCCATGGCCGCTGGCGAGCACCGGGTCGAGCACGACCGGCAGCCCGGGATGGCGTTCGCGCAGGCCGCGCAGCAGGCCGGCAATTGCGCGCGCATTGGCGCGGCTGCCCGGTATGCCGAGCTTCACCGCGCGGATCTCGACGCTGTCGACCAGGGCCTGCGCCTGGGCCAGCACGAAGGCGGCGTCGACCGCCTGCACGGCATGCACGCGGTTGTTGTCCTGCACGGTGAGCGCGGTGGCCACCGGCAGCGCGTGCGCGCCTTGCGCGGCGATGGCCAGCACGTCGGCCGCCAGGCCGGCGCCGCCGCCGGGATCGAGCCCGGCGAAGACCAGCACCGCCGGCACGTTCGCGCGCTGGCTCATGTACAGCGTCATGTGATCCGGCCTTCGCGCGGCGATGATGGCGAGGCGGCGAAGCGCTTCGGCATGCGGCCCGCGAGATAGGCTTCGCGTCCGGCCTGCACCGCCAGCTTCATCGCGCGCGCCATGCGTACCGGCTCGCGCGCGGCGGCAATCGCCGTGTTCATCAGCACGCCGTCGCAGCCGAGTTCCATGGCGATTGCCGCGTCCGATGCGGTGCCAACGCCGGCATCGACCAGCACGGGCACCTTGGCCTCCTCGATGATGAGCGACAGGTTCCAGGGGTTCAGGATGCCCATGCCCGAGCCGATCAGCGAGGCCAGCGGCATCACCGCGACGCAGCCGATCTCCTGCAGGATACGGGCCTGGATCGGATCGTCGCTGCAATAGACCATCACGTCGAAACCGTCGCGCACGAGAATCTCGGCCGCCTTCAGCGTTTCCGGCATGTGCGGGAACAGGGTCTTTTCGTCGCCCAGCACTTCGAGTTTCACAAGCTTGTGCCCGTCCAGCAGTTCGCGCGCCATCTGCAGCGTGTAGACGGCATCCTGCGCGTTGTAGCAGCCGGCCGTATTCGGCAGGATCGTGAAGTCTTTTGGCGGCAGCACGTCGAGCAGACTCGGCGCGTTCGGGTCCTGGCCGATGTTCACGCGGCGGATCGCCACGGTCACGATCTCGGCTTCTGCGGCCAGCGTGGCCTCGCGGGTTTCAGCCAGGTCGCGGTACTTGCCGCTGCCAACCAGGAGACGCGAACGGTACTGCTTGCCCGCGATGGTGAGGAAGTTGTTGTTCATTGCTCGTCCTTTCAGCCGCCACCGATGGCGCGCACGATGTCTACCCGGTCCTGTTGTTGCAACAGGCGTTCCTTCCACTGCTGGCGCGGCACCACGTGCCGGTTCACGGCCAGCGCCACGGCCTGCTTGCCGACGCCGAGCGCCAGCACCAGGTCGGCCAGCGTCTGGCCTGCCGGCAGGCGGTAGGCCTGGCCATTGAGTTCGATGTCGAGCATGCTCATACCTCGCGGTACAACCTGGCGCCGCCGCGCACGAACTCGATCGCCTTTTCCTGCATGCCCTGGGCCAGCGCCTTGTCCTCGTTGACACCGTTGGTGGCGGCGTACTCGCGCACTTCCTGCGTGATCTTCATCGAGCAGAAATGCGGGCCGCACATCGAGCAGAAGTGGGCGACCTTGGCGGAATCCTTGGGCAGGGTCTCGTCGTGGAAGGAGCGTGCCTTGTCGGGGTCGAGGCCGAGGTTGAACTGGTCTTCCCAGCGGAATTCGAAGCGCGCCTTCGACAGCGCGTTGTCGCGGATCTGGGCGCCGGGATGGCCCTTCGCCAGGTCGGCCGCGTGGGCGGCGATCTTGTAGGTGATGATCCCGTCCTTGACGTCGTTCTTGTCGGGCAGGCCCAGGTGCTCCTTCGGCGTGACGTAGCACAGCATGGCGGTGCCGTACCAGCCGATGTGGGCGGCGCCGATGCCGGAGGTGATGTGGTCGTAGCCGGGCGCGATGTCGGTGGTCAGCGGCCCGAGCGTGTAGAACGGCGCCTCGTCGCACTGTTCCAGTTGCAGCCTCATGTTCTCGCGGATCAGGTGCAGCGGTACGTGGCCCGGTCCCTCGATCATCACCTGCACGTCATGCTTCCAGGCGATGTGGGTGAGTTCGCCGAGGGTTTTCAGTTCGGCCAGTTGGGCTTCGTCGTTGGCATCGTAGATCGAGCCGGGACGCAGGCCGTCGCCCAGGCTGAAGGCGACGTCGTACTGCTTCATGATCCGGCAGATGTCCTCGAAGTGGGTGTACAGGAAGGACTCCCGGTGATGCGCCAGGCACCACTTGGCCATGATCGAGCCGCCGCGCGAGACAATCCCCGTCAGGCGCTTGGCCGTCATCGGCACGTAGGCCAGGCGCACGCCGGCGTGGATGGTGAAGTAGTCGACGCCCTGCTCGGCCTGTTCGATCAGGGTGTCGCGGTAGATTTCCCAAGTCAGGTCTTCGGCCTTGCCATTGACCTTTTCCAGCGCCTGGTACAGCGGCACGGTGCCGATCGGGACCGGGCTGTTGCGGATGATCCATTCGCGCGTCTCGTGGATATGCTTGCCGGTGGAGAGGTCCATCACGTTGTCGGCGCCCCAGCGGATCGCCCAGGTCATCTTTTCCACTTCCTCGCCGATCGACGAGGTCACGGCGGAGTTGCCGATATTCGCGTTGATCTTCACCAGGAAGTTGCGGCCGATGATCATCGGTTCGCTTTCCGGGTGGTTGATGTTGCAGGGGATGATGGCGCGGCCGCGCGCGACTTCCTCGCGCACGAACTCGGGCGTGATCTCATCCGGAATGGCGGCGCCGAAGGACTGGCCGGGGTGCTGGCGGCCCAGCAGTTCGGCGGTGCGCTCCCCCATCGGACCGCTCGCTTGCAGCGAGGCGATGTACTCCTTGCGGCGCAGGTTTTCGCGCAGGGCGATGAATTCCATTTCGGGGGTGACGATGCCGGCCCTAGCGTAGTGCATTTGCGTGACATTCGCGCCTTCCTTTGCGCGACGCGGCTTGCGTTGCAGGTCGAAGCGCAGGGCGTCGAGGTCCTTGTCGGCGAGGCGCTGCTGGCCGTAGCTGGAGGTCGGGCCGGGGAGTTCCTCGGTGTCGGCGCGCTCGGCGATCCAGGTGCGGCGCAGGGCAGGCAGGCCGTGGCGGATGTCGATCCGGGCCGCCGGGTCGGTGTAGGGGCCGGAGGTGTCGTAGACGAAGACAGGCGGGTTCGGTTCGCCGCCGAAGCTGGCGGGGGTGTCGCTTTGCGCGACAGCGCGCATCGGCACGCGGATGTCGGGGCGGCTGCCTTCGATGTAGACCTTG
>DAMABW010000265.1:0-6763 GCA_031999925.1 Massilia sp.
GTTACTTGGGTGCTTCCGAAATTTAAGGTAACTCGCTTGTACAAAGGGTGCACATCCCCGTTGTCCAGGTTAAATTAATTGATAGTGCTAAGTATGTAGAACTGTCTGTAGAGTGCTTGCGGACGAGGGTTCGATTCCCTCCGCCTCCACCAGTATTCCGAAACAAAGCCCTGTCGGCGCAAGCCGGTGGGGCTTTGTTTTATTCAACTGCACATCGCAAGCTGTCATTGACGGCAGTTTCGCCGATACAGAATGGCTGGGCCTGACCTGCATTGGCGTGATTCTTGTCTTCATCGGGCTGATCGTGTATCGCAAAATGGTACCGTCCGACGCGCACGCCTACGATCAGCAAGTATGCAACGTTCGCCCTGGAATGCCAGACCACCAGCGCGTCCTTGGCCAAATTCGGTGGCGCCGACACGCCGCCCTATGTCGTCAACGTGGGCAATGGCGACGCGTTCCGCTTTATCTGGCCGCGTGGATCTTTCGAATTCACGAGCGGCTTTGGCGCACGCGAAAAATGTCCGCCACTTGCAGCGGCATCATTTCAACCGGCGAAATCAAGACGTTGACGATCAACGACAAACAAGTCTATTCAGCAGTCCAAGGAAGCGGCCCTGCCGACATCATGCCGGCAGAGCGCATTGAAGACGCCCGGCTCACGAAAAAGAGGAGTGTAATGGCCTGCCGTGCCAATTACGAACTCGCCCCCGCATCGGCAGCGTGCGGATCCACCCGCAACGCCTTGAACAAGGCCTCGTTAAACGCCGGAATATCGTCCGGCTTGCGGCTCGTGATCAGCTTGTCATCGATCACCACCTCCTGGTCGACCCACTCCGCCCCGGCCGCGCGCATGTCGTCCTGGATCTCGGGATAGCTGGTCAGGTTCTTCGACTCTGCAATCCCCGCGTCGATCAATACCCACGGTCCATGGCAGATCGCAGCCAATGGCTTGTCCTCGGCATAGAAATTCCGCACAAAGGCCACGGAATCGGCATCCTTGCGCAGCAGCTTCGGATTTTCCTCGCCACCCGGCAGCACCAGCGCATCGAAGTCGCCCGGAACAGCATCTTTGACGTTCATCTCGACCTTGAAGGTGTCGCCCGGTTGATCGTGGTTCATCCCCTGCACTTCCTCGCCCACGCCTTTCGGCGAAATTAGGATCACCTGCGCACCCTGCTGTTCGAGAAAACTGCGCGGCCCCGTGTATTCGACCTGCTCCACGCCGTCCGTCATCAGCACGGCAACGCGTTTGCCCTGCAGCGTGCGTGCCACACCGACGCCTTCGACCGCCTGGTCAACGCCGCCATGATTACTCTGCTCCATACGACCTCCTCGAGATGAATAACTGTGAATCATTTGTTATCGATTGTAGGAGGCCGCATCGACGTGCGGCGCGCGCTTCAGCGCACTGCAAGCGGGCCTGAACGAAGCCATGCAATGCACTGCGCCGTACGCTTATGCCGCGCGCGGATTGAACGCCAGGTCGCGCGCCATCGCCTGGTAAAAGGCCCGCGCCTTGTCGTTGTCGGCAGGCGGCAGCACGACTTCCAGCACCAGGAACAGGTCACCCGGCGTCGCGGCCGGAATGCCCTTGCCCTTCAGCCGCAGCTTGCGCCCGCTCTGCGAGCCGGCCGGCACGGCCACCTCGACCGTACCCGACGGCGTCTGCACCGCCACCTTGCCGCCAAGCGCCGCCTCCCAGGGCGTCACCGGCACCGTCTCGTACACATGCGCACCTTCTACGCGATAACGTGGATTCGATGCGAACTGGATTTCCAGATACAGGTCACCCGCTCCCGCGCCGCCATGGCCTTCGTGTCCCTGCCCCGCCAGGCGCAATTGCTGACCCGGCGTCACGCCGCGCGGAATGGTCACGTTCAGCGTCTTCTCGCCCATCGCGGTGCGGCCCACCCCGGCATGGCGCGGCACGCGCAGGCTCACCGTGCGCGTGGCGCCGTGATAGGCGTCCGCCAGGTCGATGCTGATGGCGGCGTGGATGTCGTCGCCGCGCATCTGGAAGCCGCTGCGGCGCGTGCCGCCCGCCTTGGCGAACAGGTCGGCAAAGAACTCGTCGGCACTGGCGCCGCCGAAATCGAAATGGCCGTTCCAGTCCGATGACGAGTCGAACTGTTCGCCCGCATAAGAGCGGCCGCGCGCGTCGTAGGCGGCGCGCTTGTCGGCGTCGCCCAGCACGTCGTAGGCCTCGTTGATTTCCTTGGTCTTGGCGTCCGCATCCTTGTGCTTGCTGATGTCGGGATGGTACTTGCGCACCAGCTTGCGGTACGCCTTCTTGATGTCGTCCGCGGACGCTGTCCTGTCGACGCCAAGGGTCTGGTAATAATCCTTGTATTCCACGGTGCACTCCCAAAAAGCGGTGTTCACGAATGGCTCCCAGATGGGGGCGTACGTACAAAATTAAAGATGGCGCAGTGCGCTCGCTCCTGCACCATTGCGGCGCACGTCAGACACCGGTCCTCACAAAATTGGCACTTAGACAGTAAAATCGAGGGTTTCCAAGAACAAGAATCCGCCTCATGACCACCAGCGCCACGCTCAGCAATTCCCCCTCCCCGGTCCGCGCCGAAATCGCCACGCTCTGGAAGCTGTCGTGGCCAATGCTGGTCGGGCAATTGGCGACGGTGGGCATGGGTGTGGCCGACGTGGCGATGACCGGCCACGTCAGCGCCGAGGAGCTGGCCGCCGTGTCGCTCGGCGCCTCGGTGTGGTCGATCGTGCTGGTGACAGTGATGGGCACGATGATGGCGATTAATACCGTCGTCGCCCACGAGATCGGCGGCGGGCGCTACGACAAGATTCCGCATTCGGTGCGCCAGTCGCTGTGGAAGGGCCTGATCGTCGGCCTGGTCGCCTGCCTCGCAGCCAACCTGGCCACCCTGCTGTTCGACCACATCGGCCTCGACCAGCACGTGGCCGACCGCGCCGCCCTCTTCCTGCACGTGACCAGCGTCGGCATGCCGGCCTTTGCCTGCTACCGCGCGCTGTACGGCTACACGACCAGCATCAACCAGACCAAGCCGATCATGGTCATCGCCATCCTCGGGCTGCTGTTCAACGTGGCCAGTAACTGGCTGCTGGTGTTCGGCAACTGGGGCTTTCCGCAACTGGGGGCGGTCGGCTGCGCGGTGTCGACGGCCGTGGGCATGTGGCTGATGCTGATTGCCATGGTGGTGTGGGTCAAGGTGTCGCCTGTCTACCGCATGACTTACCCGTTCACGAAGATGGAAGGCCCGGACTGGGCCGAAATCAAGGAGATGTTCCGCCTCGGCCTGCCGATCGGCGTGACCTATTTCGCCGAGGTCAGCGCCTTCGGTTTGATCAGCCTGCTGGTGGCGCGTTTCGGCGTGGTGCAGGTCTCGGCGCACCAGGTCGCGCTGAATTTCGCATCGCTCGTGTTCATGGTGCCGCTGAGCTTCGGCATCGGGCTGCTGACCCGCGTCGGCCAGGCAATGGGCGAAGGCAATCCGGTGCGCGCGCGTTTCGTGGCCTGGGTCGGGGTCGGCATGTCGGTGGCGTTCGGCGTGCTGTCGGCCGCCTTTATCGCAATCTTCCGCTGGGAAATCGCGCGCGCCTATACCTCGGACCCGGCGGTGCAGGAGGCCTGCGTCCACCTGCTCCTGTTCGCGGCGCTGTTCCAGTTGTCGGATGCGACCCAGGTCGCCACCGCCTCGGCGATCCGCGGCTACCAGGTGACGCGTCCGCCGATGATCATCCAACTGGTCGCCTTCTGGGGCTTTTCGCTGCCGCTGGGTTATATCCTGGGTATCGCGCCGGCCTGGTTCGGCTTGTCGCCGGCGGCGCCGATGGAAACCACCGGCTTCTGGATCGGCCTGGTGCTGGGCTTGACGATTGCCGCCGTGCTGCTGACCTGGTCGTTCGACCGCCTGTCGCGCCAGAAGGTGCGGGCCGGCGCCCAGGCCGTCGGAGTCTAGGCAGCGTCAGTGCGCGCCGCTCAGCGCACGCTTCCGAGCTCGATGCGGTTGTTGCGGTATTCCCACTTGCCGAACTCGCCAAAGGTCGGTTCGTCGACCAGGTCGTCGACCGCATCCTGTTCGCGCTTCATGCGGCGCACCAGCGCCTTGTCCGTCAGCGGCGCCGTGGTCGCTTCGTAGACATCGCGGCGCACCGTGCCGTCGACGCCATGGGTGACCACCGTCAGCCGCCGCGCCGCCGGATCGAAAGCCATGCGCTCGTGCGAGGTGTTCCGGTCCTGCAGATAGAACGCTCCCTTGCGCTCCTGTGCCACATAGCGCTCGCTGCACACTTCCTTCGGGCTGTCTTTCCATTCGCAAGCGTGCAGGATAGACACATGCCGCGCGTCCAGCTTCTTGATCGCGATGCGTCCCTTCGTATAACGCCAGTTGGAATCGGGTTCGGTGGTCGAGGAGACCAGCTTGTACTGGCCCTCGAATTGCGCCAGGGGCAAGGCCATCGCCGCTGCGCTCATGCACAGCGCGGCCAGGGCGGGGGCGGATCGGGCAAGGAAACGTGTCGTCATGGTTCTCCTTATGGATTTATAAACAGTATAGTTGCGAACCCAGCCGTGACAGGGCGGATACATACTGCTTTTAGGGGCCACCTCTGTTATTGTCTCGTCCGTTGCATTTAGCTAATTTTAACGAGACACACAATGCGCCTCCTCCTTTGCCTCCTGGCCGCGCTTGCGGCTGCGCCCGCTTCCGCGGAACGCCTGACCCTCGACCGTATCCACGGCGAACCTTCGCTTGCCGGTCCCGGCGTGAAAACCCTGAAGGTCTCGCCCGACGGCGAGCGCGTGACCTTCCTGCGCGGCCGCGACGACAACCAGTTCCAGCAAGACCTGTGGGAATACAACATGAAGGACAAGACCACGCGCCGCCTGGTCGACTCCAAGAAACTGGTCCCGAACGAGGAACTGTCGCTCGAGGAAAAGGCGCGCCGCGAACGCGCGCGTACCGCCAGCCTGTCGGGCATCATCAGCTATAGCTGGTCGCCTGACGGCAAGCAGTTGCTGGTGCCGATCGCCGGCGACCTCTACCTGGTCGACGTCGCCAAGCCGGATGCCGCGCGTAAGGTTGCCTCGGGCAATGTGCTCGATCCAAAGATTTCGCCGAAGGGCCGCTACGTGTCCTTCGTGCGTAACCAGAATCTGGTCGTGATCGACCTGAAGACCGGCGCCGAACGCCAGTTGACGACGGACGGCAAGGGCACCGTGCACAACGGCGAGGCCGAGTTCATCGCGCAGGAAGAGATGGACCAGACCACCGGCTACTACTGGGCGCCGGACGATTCCGCCATTGCCTATAAACGCTACGACGAAGCGCCGGTGCCGGTGGCGCGCCGCTTCGAGATCTTTGCCGATCGCACCGAAGTGATCGACCAGCACTACCCGGCCGCGGGCGACCCGAACGTGCTGGTGGACCTGTTCATCGTGTCGCCGGACACCGGCGTCTCGCGCAAGATCGACCTCGGCACGGATAAAGACATCTACCTGGTGCGCGCCGACTGGAGTGCCGACGGCAAGACCCTGGCCTACCAGCGCCAGACGCGCGACCAGAAGCGCCTCGACCTGGTGGCGGTCGATGCCGCCAGCCTGGCCCAGCGCACCCTGCTGACCGAAACCTCGCCGACCTGGGTCAGCATCCACAACGACCTGCGTTTCCTGAAGAACCGTCCGGCCTTTATCTGGGCCTCCGAGCGCAGCGGCCGGAACCACCTGTATCTGTACGACCTGAACGGCAAGCTGATCAACCCGATTTCCAGCGGCGAATGGGGTGTCGACAATGTGCTGGCCGTCGACGAAAAGGCCGGCAAGGTCTACGTGTCGTCGAACCGCGACGCCGTCATCGACAAGCAGACTTATGCCTTGGCCCTGAACGGCAGCACCGCCGGCAAGCCGGCCCGCATCACGAAAGGCGACGGCTGGCACGAAGCCGCGTTCGCAGGCAACGGCAAGATCTTTGTCGACACCTACTCGAACCCGACCACGCCGCCGCAAGTGTCGATCCGCCGCGCCGACGGCGCCATGGTCGAGTGGCTGCAGCACAATGAGCTGAATGCGAACCACCCGTTCGCCAAATACCTGCCCGATTTGCTGCCGACCGAATTTGGCACGATCAAGGCGCACGATGGCCAGACCCTGCACTACTCGATGATCAAGCCGGCCAATTTCGATGCGACGAAAAAATACCCGGTCTTCCTGTTCACCTACGGCGGCCCGCACTCGCAGCGCGTGACCCGTACCTGGGGCAATTACTTTGACCAGTACATGGCCCAGCAAGGCTTCGTGGTGTTCCGCCTGGACAACCGCGGCTCGAGCCGCCGCGAGCGCCAGTTCACCGACGTCATCTATAACAACCTCGGCAAGAACGAAGTCGAAGACCAGGTCACCGGCATCGATTGGCTGGCCCAGCAGAGCTTTGTCGATCCGAAGCGCGTGGGCGTGTTCGGCTGGAGCTATGGCGGCTTCATGACCCTGCGCCTGCTGGCAGCCGCATCCGACAAGATCGCGATGGGCGTGTCGGTGGCGCCGGTCACCGACTGGTCGCTGTACGACACCCACTACACCGAGCAGTTCGTCGGCGCCACGCCGAAATCGGACCCGGACGCCTACGCCCGTAGCGGCGTATTCGCCCACCTGGATGGCCTGAAATCGCCACTGCTGCTGATCCACGGCATGGCCGACGACAACGTGCTGTTCACCAACAGTACCCGGCTGATCGACGAACTCGTCAAGCGCAACGTCCAGTTCGACCTGATGACC
>DAMABW010000266.1:0-1064 GCA_031999925.1 Massilia sp.
GGCGCCGTACAGCACCTCGTCGCGCTTGCGGCGCAGCGCCTTGCGCACCGCGACCACCAGTTCTTCCTCGCGCGCGGCGGCCAGTTCGGGATCGCCCTCCTCGCCTTCGGCCACGTCCAGCGCGAGGTCGGCCAGGGCCTGGGCCAGCGCGTCGAGGTCGGGTTCGTCGGCGGACGGATTGGCGGCTGCGCCTTTGCGCGGCGCCGGCTTTTTGTTTTTCGGCATGGACATGGTCTCGAGTGATGAAGGCGCCATGGTAGCAAATCGGCGCGCCGCGTCCGCGGCTCTTTCGTCTCCGGCGAACCACCTACCTAGTTCACCCGTTCGTCCCTGCGCTCGCCCGGGTGTTCGCCACCGGGCACGCGGATCGTCGCCAGCGCGGCCAGGATGGCCTCGGGTTCGGCCGGCTTGGCGATGTGCAGGTCGAAGCCGGCTTCGCGCGCCCTCACCTTGTCCTGCAACTGGCCATAGCCGGTCAGGGCGATCAGCATGGTGCTGGCGAACTCCGGCATCGCGCGCAGGCGGCGCGCCAGTTCGTAGCCGTTCATGTCGGGCAGGCCGATGTCGAGGATAAAGGCGTCGGGGCGCTCGAAGGCGGCCCACTCGAGCGCGCTGGCGGCCTCGTAATAGGTCGATACCAGGTGGTCGCCCGCCGCCTCGAGCAGCAGCGAGAGGCTGACCGCGGCGTCGATGTTGTCGTCGACCAGCATGATGCGCAGCCCGTTCGGCAGCACGCTCTGCGCCGCCGACGGCACGCCCTCGGCGCCGCGCCCCTGCAGCACCGGCGCGCGGCTCAGGGCCGGCAGCTCGATTTTCAAAGGCAGCTTGACCGTGAAGATGCTGCCGCCGCCGCGTCCCGGGCTGCTGACGTCGACGCTGCCGCCGTGCAGCTGCACCAGGCTGCGCACCAGCGCCAGGCCCAGGCCCAGCCCGCCCTGCGGCCGGTCGGCCTTGCGCTCGCCCTGCGAAAACAGGTCGAACACGCGCGGCAGCAGTTCCGGCGTGATGCCTTCGCCGTCGTCGGCCACCGACAACGTGGCTTCGTCGCCGCCGCTGGCCAGGCT
>DAMABW010000266.1:1074-6758 GCA_031999925.1 Massilia sp.
GGCCAGGCTCAGCTGCACATGGCCGTGCGGCGGCGTGTACTTGGCCGAGTTGGTCAGCAGGTTGGCCACCACCTGCGTCAGGCGGGTCTGGTCGGCGCGCACCAGTACCGGCTGCGGCGGCAGGCGCAGTTCCAGGCGGTGATGGCACTCCTCCATCAGCGGGCGCGTCTGCTCGACGGCGCGCTCGACCACGCTGCGCAGGTCCACGTCTTCCAGGCTCAGGCTGACCAGCCCGCGCGTGACCCGCGACACGTCCAGCATGTCGCTCAGCAGCCGGTTCATGTGCTCGATCTGGCGTCCGATCACTTCGGCGGCGTAGCGCGCGCGGTGCACGTCCAGCCCCGGCATCTTGAGCAACTGGGCGGCGGTGCCGATCGGCGCCAGCGGGTTGCGCAGTTCGTGGCCGAGCATGGCGAGGAACTGGTCCTTGGCGCGGTTTTCTTCCTCGGCCGTCTGGCGCGCGTGCTGGGCGCGTTCGAGCATCAGCTGGCGTTCGTTGCCGGCCTGTTCGCGGAAGGCCTGGGCGCGCCGCAGTTCGTCGCCGGCCTGGTGCAGCGCCGCGAACAGGTGCTCGAACTCGACGATGCGCGAACTGGCCGGCGCCGGCAGTTCGCCGTGGCCGAGCGCCGAGGCGGCATCGACCGCGCGCCGCAGCGAGCGCGCATGCACCCGTGCGAACCAGTTGGCGAGCAGCGCCGCACAGGCCAGCGCCGCCAGCAGGCCCACGCCCGCCAGTTGCCTGGCCTCGTTGGTGCGCGCCGCAAGCAGTGCGGCCGGCGCCGCCACGGCCACGGTCCAGCCGGAGCGGCCGACGTGCACGAACGCGGTGTCGGCCTCCTCGCCGCGGCGCATCGGCAACGCCAGCATGCCGTGGTCGGCGGTGGCCGCGCTGTCCTTCAGCGCGGGAGCGACGCTCTGCCCGACCAGCTCGACCGAACCCAGGTTCGAGGCGATGAGTTTGCCCTTGCGGTCCACCAGGTCGACCTGCCAGTCGGGCGGTACGCCGCCCGCGCCCAGGTGGCGGCGGAAGTGTTCGTTGCTGAAACCGGCCGTCAGCGCATAGCGCCGTCCGCCGCTCGATACGGGCAAGGCCAGGTAAGTCATCAGGCGCCCGCTGACCCGGCCCGCCACCAGGTCGGTGGCCAGGGCATGCTGCTGGCTGAACAGGAGGGCGACGTTCGGGTGGGTGGGCTCGGGCGGCAGCACGGTGCCGGCCGGAGCCACGGTGTTGACGAGCTGGCGTCCCTGCTCGTCGAGCAGGACGATCCAGCTCGAGCTGCCGTGCGGTGTGCCCACCGCCTCCTTGCGGAAGGCGTCGAGGTCGCCGGCGGCCAGCGCAGGCGACGCCGCCAGCACCCGCAGGTGGACTTCGGCGTCGTCGAGTTCATCCTCGACCAGCAGCGCCACGCGCTGCGCGGTCTGGGCGATCCCCTCGAGGGCGGCGCCGGTTTCGGCTTGCTGGAGCTGGCGCAGCGTCAGTCCGGCGAATACGACCACCGGAAGCATGATTGCTGCTGCCATCAGGTACAGGTAGGCACGGATTCGCATCGCGGGCTCACAGGCGGACGGCCGTCGACATGACAGCCAGCAAATCGATGATACCAATGCTGCAACATAAATCAAGGAAAGAATATTTACACGGCATCACGACGCAACGCGCGGGCGGCCAGCGCAAAGCAAGCAGAATGGGTGTTTCGGCAAGCTTGCTGACGAGGCAGGGCGCGCCGGTGTATGCTTCGCTCATCCAATTAACGACCCACTTTTTACTCCGGAGCGCAGCCGTTCATGCTCGACAACTATTTCAAACTCAAGGAAAGCGGCACCGACGTCCGCACCGAGCTGCTGGCCGGCCTGACCACCTTCCTGACGATGGCCTACATCATCTTCGTCAATCCATCGATCCTGGGCGACGCCGGCATGCCGAAGGAAGCGGTGTTCGTCGCCACCTGCATCGTCGCCGCCCTCGGCACCGCCGTCATGGGCCTGTATGCCAACTACCCGATCGGCATGGCGCCGGGCATGGGCCTGAACGCCTACTTCGCCTACGCCGTGGTGCTGGGCATGGGCGTGGCCTGGCCGGCGGCGCTCGGCGCCGTGTTCATCTCGGGCTGCCTGTTCATCCTGGTGTCGGTGTTCGGCCTGCGCGGCATGATCGTCAACGGCATTCCGCATTCGCTGCGGGTGGCGATCACCGTCGGCCTCGGCATGTTCCTGGCCCTGATCGCGCTGAAGAACGCCGGCATCGTGGTCGGCAGCGAGCCGACCCTGGTGAAAGCCGGCGACCTGCACGCCCCGCCGGCGGTGATGGCCATCGTCGGCTTCATCCTGATCGTCACCCTCGACCGCCTGAAGGTACGCGGCGCGATCCTGATCGGCATCATCGTGGTGACGGTGCTGAGCTTCTTCTTCGGCGGGAACACCTTCAAGGGCATCTTCTCGCTGCCGCCGTCGATCGACCCGACCCTGTTCAAGCTCGATATCCCCGGCGCCTTGTCGGTCGGCATCCTGAACGTGGTGCTGGTGTTCTTCCTGGTCGAACTGTTCGACGCCACCGGCACCCTGATGGGCGTGGCCAGCCGCGCCGGCCTGCTGGTCGAGGGCAAGATGGAACGCCTGAACAAGGCCCTGCTGGCCGACAGCGGCGCGATCGTCGCCGGCTCGGTGCTGGGCACTTCCAGCACCACCGCCTACATCGAAAGCGCGGCCGGGGTCCAGGCCGGCGGACGCACCGGCCTCACCGCTATGGCCGTGGCGGTGCTGTTCCTGGCCTGCCTGTTCATTGCGCCGCTGACCGGCGTGGTGTCGGCCTATGCCACCGCCCCCGCCCTCCTTTTTGTCGCCTGCCTGATGCTGCGCGACCTCGGCGACATCGAATGGGGCGACACCACCGAAAGCATCCCGGCCGCGATCACGGCCCTGGTGATTCCGTTCACGTATTCGATCGCGGAAGGCATCGCCTTCGGCTTCATCACCTACGCGGCGCTGAAACTGACCACCGGCCGGGCGCGCGAAGTGAAGCCGATCGTGTGGATCATTGCAGCACTGTTCATTTTCAAGATCGTGTATATCGGAACATGAATATGCTGTTCCAGCCCCTGCGGATGAGTCGCTTATGTGCCGAAAACACGCCGCGGGGGCTGTTTCTGTTCTGTCCGGAAGGCGCATGCCTGCTGCTTCTGGGATACAATGTGGGCTGAGCCCCACTGCCGCAGGACGTGCACCGGCGCTCCTTCCCTCGAACGAATGAACGACCGGCGTGTGCCGGCCCCTGGGCCGCCACAGCCGTGCACAACGCAACGACGCTTATGAAATCAATACCCTTGTACGCACTGGCCCTGCTGGCCTCTGCGCACGGTGTGGCAGCCGCTCCAGGCGGCGCCGCCGACGAACTCCCGACCATCGGCAACATCCACAGCGGCCTGACCGTTGCCCGTCCCGAGATGATTCCCGAAGGCGGCTGGTTCACCTCGGCCGAACTCGGCGCGATCACCACCACCGGCAACACCACCGGCACCTCGGTCACGGGCAAGATCGACGCCCGCCACGAGACGGCCGACTGGAGCAACGAATACATCCTGAGCGGCTTCTTCAAGGAAGACGAGATCACCGACGACGACGGCGAGCGTTATCGCCAGCGTTCGGCCGAGCGCTGGGCCTTGTCGGCCAAGGCCGCCTACAAGCTGATGAAGGAAGGCTCGCGCGCCTTTGCCCTGGCCTCGCACGTGAACGACAAGTTCGGCGCCTACACGCGCTATACCTCGTTCGCGGTCGGTCACGGCTCGCAGTTGTTCAACACCGACACCAAGGCGCTCGACGTGGAGATCGGTCCGGGTTACTTCACCGGCCAGCGCGAGACGGGCGACACCGAGAACGGGTTCACGGTGCGCGGCGCGGCCCGCTTCCGCTGGCAGGTCAGCCCGTCGGCGGCCTTCGTGCAGACCGTGAGCGTGGAGCGCGGCACCTCGAACGTGCACTCGATCGCGGAATCGTCGCTGAGCACCAAGATCAACGACACCATGCAGATGAAGGCGGCTTTCAGCGCCCGCAACGATACCAACGTCCCCGAGGACAAGAAAAATACGGATACGCAGACGTCGCTGACGCTGGTGTATTCGTTCTAGGCGGCCGCGTTCCCGCGCACCGCCAGCGCCGCCCTGCCTCACGGCACGGCGGCGCTTTTCTTTATTCCGCTACCGCCTTCTCGCGCACGTGTTCGCGCGCCTTGCCCGAGGTGAGGATCAGCGCCACCAGGCTCAGCAGCGCTGCGGCCGACAGGTACCAGCCCACCGATGCGATGCCGTACTCGGTGGCCAGCTTGGTGGCGATGTAGGGCGCCAGCGATGCGCCCAGGATGCCCGCCAGGTTGAAGGTCAGCGAGGCGCCGGTGTAGCGCACCGCCGGCGGGAACAGCTCGGCCAGCAGTGTGCCGAGCGGCCCGTAGGTCAGCCCCATCAGGCCCAGGCCGATGATCATGAACAGCATCACGGTGCCCATGTGGCCGGACACGAACAGCTGGCCGAAGCTCAGGCCGAAGAGTGTGATCCCGAGCGTCACCGCGATCATCGCCGCGCGCCGGCCGAAGCGGTCGGCGATCAGCGCCGACGGCGGGATCGTCAGGCCGAAGAACACCACCGCGCCCAGCTGCATGAACAGGAAGTCGGTGCGCGAGAAGCCGAGTGCGGTGGTGCCCCAGCTCAGCGCGAACACCGTCATCAGGTAGAACAGCACGAAGGTCGACAGCGCCATCAGCGTGCCCAGCACCAGCGGGCCGCCATGGTCGCGCAGCACGGCAACGACCGGCACTTTCACGCGCTCGCCGCGGTCCAGCACCTTCTGGAAGTCGGGCGTTTCGGTGATTTTCAAGCGCACGTACAGGCCGACGGCCACCAGGATCGCGCTGGCCAGGAAGGGCACGCGCCAGCCCCAGGCGAAGAACTGGTCTTCGCTCAGGGTCTGCGTGAGCAGCAGGAAGGTGCCGCCCGACAGGAAGAAGCCGATCGGCGCGCCCAGTTGCGGGAACATGCCGTACCAGGCGCGCTTGCCCGGCGGCGCATTCTCGGTGGCGAGCAGTACCGCCCCGCCCCATTCGCCGCCCAGGCCCAGGCCCTGGCCGAAGCGGCACAGGGCGAGCAGCAGCGGCGCCAGCGTGCCGATGGTGGCGTAGGTCGGCAGCAGGCCGATCACGATGGTCGAGATGCCCATGGTCAGCAGCGCCGCGACCAGCGTGGCCTTGCGGCCGATGCGGTCGCCGTAGTGGCCGAACACGGCCGAGCCGATCGGGCGCGCGAAGAAGGCAATCGCGAAGGTGGCGAACGACTGCAGCATGGCGGCCGTGGGGTCGGAACCCGGGAAGAACAGCTTCGGGAAGACCAGCACCGCGGCCGTGGCGTAGATGTAGAAGTCGAAGAATTCGATGGTGGTGCCGATCAGGCTTGCGAACAATACCGTGCGCGCGCGGTTCTTCGGCGCGGTCATGGAGCGACCGCCTTGCTCAATGCCTGGCGCACTTCGTCGGCATCGACCGGGCGGGTCACGCGCGCCACTTCGACGCCGTCCTTCATGACCACCACGGTCGGCCACAGCTTGATGCGGAACGAGCGGCCCAGCGGGCGGCCGGGGCCATCCTCGACCTT
Source organism: Massilia sp. (assembly GCA_031999925.1). Lineage (GTDB taxonomy): Bacteria > Pseudomonadota > Gammaproteobacteria > Burkholderiales > Burkholderiaceae_D > Telluria. The sequence goes on from DAMABW010000266.1 coordinate 6,708, forward strand.
GATGTGCCTGGCTTGCGGGTAGTCCTGCAATGCCTGCTCGATCAGCGGTTC
>DAMABW010000267.1:0-6747 GCA_031999925.1 Massilia sp.
AGCTTCGAAGCCCAGGTGCGCGCACTGCGCCGTTCGCGGCGCGACCGCTGGCTGGGTGGGGTGTGCGGCGGCCTGAACGGCGTACTGGGCCTGGAAACCTGGGTCTGGCGTCTTGTGTTCCTGCTGTTTGCCCTCATCACTTCGGGGTTCGGGGCACTCGTCTATCTGCTGATGTGGATTTTTGTCCCAGAAGAATAAATAAGGATCTATTCATGAGTAACGAGAATCAATTCGACGTCGTCGTCATCGGCGGCGGTCCTGGCGGCTACATCGCTGCCATCCGCGCGGCCCAGCTGGGCTTCAAGACCGCCTGCATCGATGCATGGAGCAACGCCGCAGGCAAGCCTGCACCAGGCGGCACCTGCACCAACGTCGGCTGCATCCCGTCGAAAGCGCTGCTGCAATCGTCGGAACACTTCGAGCACGCCGGCCACGCTTTCGCCGAGCACGGCATCAACATCTCCGGCCTGGAACTGAACCTGCCGCAGATGCTCAAGCGTAAGGATTCGGTCGTCAAGGCCAACAACGACGGCATTTTGTTCCTGTTCAAGAAAAACAAGGTTTCGTTCTTCCACGGCCTGGGTTCGTTCGGCGGCAAGGCCGACGAAGGCTACACCATCAACGTCAGCGGCCCGACCACGGCGACGCTGACGGCGAAGAACGTCGTCGTTGCCACCGGCTCGAACGCACGCCAGCTGCCGGGTGCGGAATTCGACGAGAAACTGATCCTGTCGAACGAAGGCGCACTGGCGATCGAAGCCGTGCCGTCGAAACTCGGCGTGATCGGCGCCGGCGTCATCGGCCTGGAAATGGGTTCGGTGTGGCGCCGCGTGGGCGCGGACGTCACCGTGCTCGAAGGTCTGCCGACCTTCCTGGGCGCTGTCGACGAGCAGATCGCCAAGGAAGCGCACAAGCTGTTCACCAAGCAGGGCCTCAAGATTAACCTGGGCTGCAAGATCGGTGCGATCACCAAGGGCGAGAACAACGTCACCGTCGCTTACGCCGACTCGACCGGCGCCGAGCAGACCGCCACCTTCGACCGCCTGATCATCTCGATCGGCCGCGTGCCGAACACGAATGGCCTGAACGGCGAAGCCGTCGGCCTGCAGCTCGACGAGCGCGGCTTCGTGGTGGTCGACGACGAATGCCGTACCAGCCTGCCGGGCGTGTGGGCGGTGGGCGACGTCGTGCGCGGCCCGATGCTGGCGCACAAGGCGGAAGAAGAGGGCGTCGCGGTTGCCGAGCGCATCGCCGGCCAGCACGGCCACGTCAACTTCAACACCATCCCTTGGGTCATCTACACCTCGCCGGAAATCGCGTGGGTCGGCAAGACCGAACAGCAGCTGAAGGCCGAAGGCGTGGCCTACAAGGCCGGCACCTTCCCGTTCATGGCCAACGGCCGTGCACGCGCGCTGGGCGACACCTCGGGCATGGTGAAATTCCTGGCCGACGCCACCACCGACGAAATCCTGGGCGTGCACATCGTGGGGCCGGTCGCTTCGGAACTGATCTCGGAAGCCGTCGTCGCGATGGAATTCAAGGCCTCGTCGGAAGACATCGCCCGCATCTGCCACGCGCACCCGTCGCTGTCGGAAGCCGTCAAGGAAGCCGCGCTGGCTGTCGACAAGCGTTCGCTGAACTTCTAAGCAAAACGGTGTACTCGGCCATTCGACCCTGGCAAATATTGCCACGGTCGGATCGGCCGGATCGCGCCTTTGTAGGGTGGGCACTCGTGCCCACGCGGTGGTCGGCATGCGTACCAATCCGCGTGGGCACAAGTGCCCACCCTACGTTTAACCCCAAGCATTTATGAACGTCCAAGAGTACTACCAGCACGCCCTCACCGAGCGCGGCTTCAAGTCCGATCCTGCCCAGCAGGCGGCGGTCGACCGTCTCCAGCAGGCGTACGACGACTGGGTCCAGTACAAGGCCCAGCGGTCGTCCGCTTTCAAACGCCTCATCAACCGTCCCGACGTGCCGAAGGGCGTCTATATGTGGGGCGGGGTAGGGCGCGGCAAGTCCTTCCTGATGGACTCCTTTTATTCCGTGGTGCCGGTGGTGCGCAAGACGCGCCTGCACTTCCACGAATTCATGCGCGCCGTGCACGGCCAGTTGGATGAACTGAAAGGCGTCGCCAACCCGCTCGACGAAGTCGCCAAGCGCATCGCCAAGAAGTACCGCCTGATCTGCTTCGACGAATTCCACGTCTCCGACATCGCCGACGCGATGATCCTGTACAACCTGCTGTCGGCCCTGTTCGCGAACGGCGTGTCGTTCGTGATGACCTCGAACTACGAACCGTCGACGCTGTACCCGGACGGCCTGCACCGCGACCGCATGCTGCCGACCATCGCGCTGTTGAAAGAGAAGCTCGACATCCTGAACGTCGACGCCGGCAACGACTACCGCAAGCGCGCCCTCGAGCAGGTGCAGGCCTATTACACGCCGCTGAACGCCGCTTCCGACCACGCCCTGCGCGACGCCTATGCCAAGGTCGCCGACACGGCCGACGAAAGCCCGATCGTCCACATCGAGAACCGCGAGATCCGCGCCCTGCGCCGCGCCGGCGGGGTGATCTGGTTCGACTTCGCCACCCTGTGCGGCGGCCCGCGCTCGCAGAACGACTACCTGGAACTGGCCACGCGCTTCCACACCGTGATCCTGTCCGGCATCCCGAAGATGTCGGCCGGCCAGTCGTCGGAGGCGCGCCGTTTCACCTGGCTGATCGACGTGTTCTACGACCACAAGGTCAAGCTGGTGATGTCGGCCGCGGGCGAACCGGAGGAGCTCTACACCCAGGGCATGCTGGCAAACGAATTCCACCGCACGGTCTCGCGTATCATTGAGATGCAGTCGCGCGAATACATGCTCGCCGAACGGCGCGGCGCGGCCGACGCCATCGCCTGAACCATAAGAACAAGACAACAAGGAACAAGATGACACACGCACGGTCTCTCTTGCGCAGCACGGGCTGCGCCCTGGCCCTGGCCTTGCTGGGCGCCTGCGCCAGCGAGCGCCAGGCGCCGCCGCCGGCCCCATCCTCGCCCACCACTTCCGTGGCCCAGGCCGACGAGCGCCTGGCCGCCGTGGCCGCCGAACGCGCCGCCATCGCCGCCAACTACGCCGCGCGCGAAGCCGTCTGCTACGAAAAATTCTTCGTGAATAACTGTCTGGACGAAGCCAAGGAGCGCCGCCGCAGCGCCGACGCCGTGCAGCGCGCGATCGAGATCGAAGCCGAGCACTTCAAGCGCAAGCACAAGGTGGAAGAGCGCGACCGCGAGATGGCCGAAGCCGAAGCCCGCTACCGCGAGGAAGAGGCACGCACCGCCGCCGAACCGCCGCCACCGCCGCGCGCGCCCACCGCCGCCCCGCCGCCGCGCCCGTCGCCGGTCGCCAAGCGCATGGCGCGCCACAACCAGAAGGTGCAGCAGGATGCCGCGAACGAGGCCGCCGCCGCATCGAAGCGCGCCGCGAACGCCGCAGCGTACGAAGAGCGCCGCCGCAAGTCGGAAGAGAAGCAGAAGGAAGTGGCCAAGCGCACGGCCGAGCGTGAAGCCAAGCAGGCGAAGGAAGCGCAGGAGAAGGCAGGCAAGTAGGGTGGGCACTCGTGCCCACCGGCCTTTTTTCGTGCGTTTCCTTGGTCCGACTGCTTCCAAGATTGGGCCAACATCATGCCCGTTTGTAACGCCAACACCATGCCGGCGTTCGCGTGGGCACGGGAGCGCCCACCCTACGTTAGCCGGCGTCGCCGTCCGGGCTTGGCTTCACCAGCTTCACAATCGCCATCGAGCAATTCCCGCCTTTGCCCTGCGAACGCTCCGCCGCCTTGTTGATCAGCATTTCCGAGGCCTGACGCGGCGTCGCGCGCACGATCGCCGCACCCAGCTCCGCATCGGTAAAGAAATGCCACAAGCCATCGGTGCACAGCAGGAACTGGTCTCCGGCCGCCGCACCCGTATGGATGCCAACCGTCACGAACGGCTCCTTGCGGCTATTCCCCAGCACATTCAGCAGCAGTTTCGAGCGCCGGTGATTGCGCGCCGATTCCAGCGGCAGGCGGTCGCTCGCCAGGTGCTCGATGTAGGCTGCGTCACTCGTGCGCAGCGTACATTGCCCGTCCTCGAAGCGGTACAGCCGCGAGTCGCCCACGTGCGCCCACACCGCCTCGCCATGCGGCGACAGCAGCAGCCCGACAAAGCTGGCGTGCGCTTCTTCGCCCGTGGTGAGGGCATTCATCTTGATGACCATGTGGGTCTCGTGCACGATGTCGCGCAGCAGTTGGGCCAGGCGTTCCGGATTCGGCCCGTCGCCCGGTTTGAAACCGTCGAACACCTGGCGCGCCGTATGCAGCACCTGCTCGGCGCCTGCGACGCCGTTGATGCCGTCGGCCAGCACGGCCAGCACATAGCCGGGGGCGCGGGCGCCGTTCAGGATGGCGACCCGGTCGTTCTGCCGCGGACGGTTCCCGATGTGTTGCGCAGTTCCCGCTTCGATCTTGAAGAGATTCATAAACTTTGATGCTTTCCGTGGCTGGACGGCCAATCTTTGTTGGCGGCAACGTCGCTGTAGATTAAACTATGCACCGAGAAGCCTCCGTGTTGCAAGCTTCATCCGGTGCAATACCAGCCCGCAGTCCCGCCGCCGCCCCGCCTGTTGAAAAACCTGTTTGGAACCGCCATCATGACCGATGTCCAAGACATCCAGCGCCGCATTATCGAACTCGACGTGGAACACCGTGATCTCGACGCGGTCATCGCGATGCTGACGGCCGACGGCCACGCGGACCAGTTACAATTGCGCCGCCTCAAAAAGCGTAAACTGCAGCTGAAAGACCATATCACCTTGCTGAAAATGCAACTCGTGCCGGATGTGCCGGCCTGAGGCCTACACTTCCTTGAAACGCCTATTTTGACCGATCACCTCCCTGTGCCCGGCGTTGCCGAGTCCGTTGTCCCGTCGTCTTCCGACGCCCCCGACGCGACCGCTCCCGCCGGCAAATACGACGAAGAAATCGACCGCCTGTTCGGCGTCGGCGGCCCGCTTGCGCCCGCTGTCGGCACCTTCAAGCCGCGCCAGTCGCAAACCGAGATGGCGAAAGCCATCGCCGCCGCCATCGATGGCCAGCAAGTGCTCATGGCCGAGGCCGGCACCGGTACCGGCAAGACCTTCGCCTATCTCGTGCCCGCGCTGCTGTGGGGCGGCAAGACCATCGTCTCGACCGGGACCAAGAACTTGCAGGACCAATTGTTCCTGCGCGATATCCCGACCATCCGCAAGGCGCTGAAGGCGCCGGTGTCGGTGGCGCTGCTGAAGGGCCGCTCGAACTACCTCTGCCATTTCCACCTGGAGCGCACGCTGCAGAACGGGCGCCTGACCTCGCGCGACGACGTCGGCCACCTGCGCGAAATCTCGCGCTTCATCAAGATGAGCAGTTCCGGCGACAAGGCCGAGCTGGCCAAGGTGCCGGAAAACGCCAGCGTCTGGAACCTGGTCACCTCCACGCGCGACACCTGCATGGGCGCCGAGTGCCAGTACTACCAGGACTGCTTCGTCATGAAGGCGCGCCGCGAGGCCCAGCAGGCGGACGTGGTCGTGGTCAACCACCACCTGTTTTTCGCCGACGTGGCCCTGAAGGACACCGGCGTGGCCGAACTGCTGCCGTCGGCCAACACCATCATCTTCGACGAAGCGCACCAGTTGCCCGACACCGCGACCCTGTTCTTCGGCCAGTCGGTCTCCACCTCGCAGGTGCTGGAACTGTGCCGCGACGTGCTGGCCGAAGGCCTGGCGCATGCGCGCGGCCCGGACTGGGCGAAGGTCGTCACCGTGGTCGAAAAGGCCGCGCGCGACTTGCGCCTGACCTTCCCGGAGGGCAGCACCCGCTTGTCGCTGCCGCAGGTGTTGCCGACCTCCGCTTTCTTCCCGGCGCTGGTGAAACTGAAGGAAGAACTCGATGGCCTGATCGACGTGTTAGAGGAGCAGGCCGAGCGTGCCGAGACCCTGGAAGCCTGCCGCGTGCGCGCGGTCGAGCTGAAGGCGGCCTACGACGCCTGGCGCGCCGATCCGAAGGCCAAGGGGCCCGAAGCCGAACAGGCCGTGCTCTGGGTCGAAGCCTTCAACTCCTCGCTGCAGCTGCACAAGACGCCGCTGTCGATCGCGCCGATCTTCCAGAACCAGCGCGAGGGTAACCCGCGCAGCTGGATCTTCACCTCGGCGACGCTGGCGGTGAAGAACGACTTCAAGCACTTCTCCGACCAGATGGGCCTGACCGGCGAGCCGGCGCGCACCTGGCCGAGCCCGTTCAACTACGGCGAGCAGGGCGTGCTGTACGTGCCGACCGGTTTGCCGGAACCGAACTCGATGGGCTACACCGATGCCGTGGTCGACCACGCGCTGCCGGTGATCGAAGCGGCGGGCGGGCGCACCTTCTTCCTGTGCACCACGATCCGCGCCGTGAACCGCGTGGCCGAGCGGCTGCGCACCGAATTCGCCGAGCGCGGGCTGGACTTCCCGCTGTTCGTGCAGGGCGAGCGTGGCCGCACCGAATTGCTGGATTCCTTCCGCAATGCCGGGAATGCGGTGCTGGTCGGCAGCCAGAGTTTCTGGGAAGGCGTGGACGTACGCGGCGACGCGCTGTCGCTGGTCATCATCGACAAGCTGCCGTTCGCCCCGCCGGACGACCCGGTGCTGGCGGCGCGCATCGAGGTGATGGAAAAGCAGGGACTGAACGGCTTCATGCACCACCAG
>DAMABW010000268.1:0-6728 GCA_031999925.1 Massilia sp.
CGCCGCAGGTTTGCATCACGCGCGACAACACCCAGCTGCAGGTGGACGGCATCCGGTACTACCAGGTGACCGACGCCATGCGCGCCTCCTACGGTTCGTCGAACTACGTGCAGGCGATCACCCAGCTGGCGCAGACCACGCTGCGTTCGGTGATCGGCAAGATGGAGCTGGACAAAACCTTCGAAGAGCGCGACCACATCAACACCACCATCGTCAACGCCATCGACGAGTCGGCCGCCAACTGGGGCGTGAAGGTGCTGCGCTACGAGATCAAGGACCTGACGCCGCCGGCGGAAATCCTGCACGCGATGCAGCGCCAGATCACGGCCGAACGCGAAAAGCGCGCGCTGATCGCGGCATCCGAAGGCCGGCGCCAGGAGCAGATCAACATCGCCAGCGGCGAGCGCGAAGCGGCGATTGCGCGCTCCGAAGGCGAGCGCCAGGCCGCCATCAACCGCGCCCAGGGCGAGGCGAACGCGATTGTCGCACTGGCCGAGGCCAGCGCCACCGCGTTGCGCCAGGTGGGCGCCGCGATCCGCGAACCGGGCGGCGAGGACGCGATGAATCTGCGCGTGGCGGAGGAGTACGTCGACGCCTTCGGCAAGCTGGCCAAGACGAATAACTCGATCATCGTACCGGCCAACCTGGGCGAGATGAGCGGCCTGATCGCCAGCGCCATGCAGATCGTGAAGGCGCAGAAGTGATGGCGGGCGAGTCGCAGCGCGTCGTCGTGATTACCGGAGCCTCCGACGGCATCGGCGCGGAGATGGCGCGGCAGTTGGCGGCAACGCATGGCGCCGGCGTCGCGCTGGTGCTGGCCGCGCGCCAGGCCGCGCCGTTGCAGGCGGTGGCCGACGCGTGCATCGCGCTGGGTGCGCAGGCGGTCGCGGTGCCGACCGACGTGTCGATCCAGATCCAGTGCCGGAGGCTGGTGATCGGCGCGGTCGAACAGTTCGGACGGATCGACGTCCTGGTCAACAATGCCGGCCGCTCGGCGCATGCCCTGTTCGAAGAGGTCGAGGACCTCGACTGGTACGAAGAGCTAATGCGCGTGAACCTGTGGGGCGCCGTCTGGTGCACCCAGGCCGCGCTGCCGCACCTGAAGCGTTCGCGCGGCAGCATCGTCGCCGTGTCGTCGCTGGCGGGGCTGATCGGCGTGCCCGGACGCACCGCCTACAGTGCCACCAAGTTCGCCATGACCGGCTTCTTCGAAGCGCTGCGGGCGGAACTGCGCGGCGCGGGCGTGAGCGTGACCACCGCCTATCCGGGCGTGGTGGCCACGCAAATCCGCTACCGCGGCTTCAACGCCGCCGGCGAAACGGCGGGCACCAGCGGCTTGGTCGAAGAGGGCGCGATGAGCGTCGAGGAATGCGCGCGCCTGATCGTCGACGGCATGGAGCGGCGCAAGCGCGAGGTGGTCATGACCGGGAAGGGCAAGCTGGGGCGTTTCCTGAAACTCCTGGCGCCGGGCGTGGTCGAAAAGATGGCGTTGGCAGCGCTGAAGCACGACGTCCGGCCGCACTGAGCGATACAGTGCATTCCTCGATCCGTCCACGATGAAAGGCGACACATGGGCACTGCAGCCGACGCGGTAGCCGCGTTCGATTCCGACTACGACCCGATCATGACGCCGTGCGGCGCGCTGATGGCGCTGCTGGTGCTGATGTTCGTGAGCACGCTGGTCGACGTGGGGGCGGGCCTGGACAGGCGCGGCGAGCCGGTGCTGTGGTCGCTCCTGACCGGGCTGCTGTCGAGCTTCCTGAGTTTCTACTGGTTCCGCGTCGACCGCGAACTGCGCGGATGGCCCAGGTCGCGCTGGCTCAGCACGGCCATCGTGACGCTCACGCCGCTGGCTGTGCCGTACTACCTGGCGCGCAGCCGGCCGAAGGGGCGCAAGTTGCGTGGCGTGGCGCGGTTTGTCGGGTATGTGTTGCTGATGGTGGTGGCGTCGATGGCCGGCGCCATGCTGGCGATGTTACTGAGCTGAGCTGGGTTGGGCTGTTTCCATTTTGCGTTGGCGCGTACCGTATGGTGGGCACTCCGTGCCCACGCGGAAGCGTGCGCCGTGTTGGCGCATGACACGGTCGGAGAGGCGGGTCATTGGAAGCGGTAACAAATGATCATTTGCAAACGCTGCGTCTTTGCCGCATGCGCGCCCGAAATGCGGCCGACACAAATCAGGCTTCCGCGTGGGCACGGGGTGCCCACCTTACGGTTGCCGTCACCATCTTGTTCGGCGTGGGCGGGTATGCACATTCGCCAATAAAAAAAGGGCGGCAAGCGCCGCCCTCGAATCCCTCTACAACGACCCTCAGAAATCGATCGTCGCCGACACCGCCAGCGTGCGCGGCGCACCGGCCACCAGGTAGCCATACAGCGGATAGCCGCCCGACGACGCCCAGTAGCTCTTGTCGGTGACATTGTCGACACGCGCACGCAGCGTCACGTCGCGGTCCATCAAACGCGTGGCCCAGCTGGCGCCGATGTCCAGGCGCGACCAGGCCGGCACCTTCTGCGTGTTGCCGATGTCGGCGAACTGGGTCGAGGTGTACAGCGCGCGCGCGTTCAGCGACAGGCCCGGCACGCCCGGCACGTCCCAGTCGGCGCCCAGGTTCACCTGGATTTCCGGCACGCCGATCGCTTCCAGACCGTCGGTGGCGCCGCCCAGCGTATGGCGCTGTTTGGTGTCGAGCAGGGTGGCGCCGCCCAGCAGGCGCAGGCCCTTGGCCGGCAGGCCGAACACCGACAGTTCGACGCCACGGTTGCGCTGCTGGCCGAAGGTGCCGAAGGTATCGCCCAGGATGTAGGCTTGCGGCTGGCCGGTGGTGAACAGGGCCACGCTGCCGCCCAGCTTGCCGCCGTCGACCTTGATGCCGACTTCCTTCTGGCGCGAGACATACGGCGCCAGCGGCTGGTTTTCGTTGGTCAGCGGCATACCGCCGAAGCCGCCGCGCGTGGCGACGCCGCCTTGCTGCAGCGCCTCGATGTAGTTCGCGTACAGCGACACGCCCTTGGCTGGCTTGTAGACGATGCCCGCCAGCGGCGTGTTTTCGCTGCGCTCGTAGGCCGCGTTACCAAGGCCGGTCACGTAGTCGTAGCCATACACCTTCAGGCGCTGGTGGCGGATGCCCACCGTCAGCAGCACGCTATCGTCCATGAACGACAGCGTATCGGCAATCGCCGCGCTCGACAGGATGGTCTTGGCCGTTACCAGCGGATCGAACATGTTCCCGCCCGGCCAGAAGCCGGTCGGCGGCGCCGCCACGTCCACCGGACGGTAGATGTTGGTGTTCCAGCCGCTGAAGTCGCCCATGGCGTACGCGTTCTTCGACTCCGAGTGGAAGCCCGACACCGTGGCCGACAGCGTGTGGCCGACCGAACCGGTACGCAGCGTGGTGCGCGCGCCGATTTCGCCGGTCTTTACGTCGTCTTCGCGCACGTTGTCGAAGCGGGTCTGGTAGCCGCCGCCGTCCGCCGCGTTGACGTTCATCGAGGCCAGCACGTTCGATTCGTCGGTCTTGCGCATGCCCAGCGCCGCCCAGCCGACCGTATTCGCGCCGAGGTCGACTTCGGCGCGCAGGGTGCCGAACACGTCGCGCTCCTTCGAATTCGTCCATGGCTGGGCCCAGTTGCTATCGGAGTCCGGCGCTGCCACGATCGGCAGGCCGGCGCCCACCGTCACGCTCGGACGCGCGTTGTACAGCTTGTGGTCCTGGTAGCCGACGTCGGCCGACACGCGGAAGGCGTCGCCGCGCCAGTCGGCGCCGATCGAGAACACGCTGAGCTCGCGCTCTTCGCGGTCGATCGCGGTGTCGCCGTCGCGGCGCACGGCGTTGATGCGGATGCCGCCGCGGTTGTCCGGGCCGAAGCGGCGCGCCAGGTCGGCCGCGCCGTACAACTGGCCGCCGGATTCGACGCCGATCGTGAACTGGTTCAGGTCCTTGTTCGGGGCGCGCTTCGGCAGCAGGTTGATCATGCCGCCGATGCCGCCGCCGCCCGGCGCCGCGCCGTTGACGAAGCTGTTCGCGCCGCGGAAGACTTCCACGCGCTCGAGCAGTTCGGCCGCGACGAACTGGCGCGGCAGCAAACCGTACAGGCCGTTATACGCCAGGTCGTCGGAATTCACGGCGAAGCCGCGGATCACGTACAGCTCCTGGTAGTTGCCGAAGCCGCGCGCCACGCGCACCGACGGGTCGTTCTGCACCACGTCGGCCACGCTGCGTGCCTGCTGGTCCTGGATCAGGGCGTGGGTGTAGTTGGTGGTGTTGAACGGAGCGCTCATGATGTCGACATTGCCCAGCAGGCCGAGACGGCCGCCGCGCGCCACCTGGCCGCCGGCGTAGTCGCTCGGCAGGCCTTGTGCCGAGGCGTCGGCCGAGGCGGTGACGACCACGGTCTGCATCGGCTGGTCGGATGCCGGCTGGTCGGCGGCTGGGGCGGTGGTCTGGGCGCTGACGGATGCGGAGAAGAGCAGGGCGCCCAGGGCGAGCGGGGTAAGGCGGAAAGTCGACTGGTTCATGGAGGAGGTGCCGTGAAGCGTGTTGTTGTTAGATGAGAATGATTCGCAATATTATGCGCCGAAAGCTTGCGGCTGTAAATGAGAACCATTATTATCTGTAGCTCTTCGTCTGTCCCGAGCTTCAATGTCTACTCAATCCCTGCGCTGGTGGAGCTGGATCCACAAGTGGAGCAGCCTGGTCTGCACCGTCTTCATGCTCCTGCTATGCCTGACCGGCCTGCCGCTGATCTACCACCACGAGATCGGCCACCTGCTCGGCAACGACGTCGAAGCGCCGGCCCTCGCGCCCGAGGCGGCGGCCAATCCGCCCCGGGCCAACCTCGACGACGTGATCGCCTCGGCCAAGACCCTGTATCCGAACAAGATCATGATGTACATGTCGCAGGAGCTGGACGAGCCGGCGATCTGGAACGTCACCCTGGGCGACCATCCGAACGACGAACACTACAAGCCGATCGCCGTCGATGCGCGCACCGGCAAGGTCATCACCGAACCGGCCTTTGAAGGCGGCGCCTTCATGTCGACCATGCTGCGCCTGCACGTCGACATGTTCGCCGGCTTGCCGGGCATGCTTTTCCTCGGCTTCATGGGCCTGCTCCTGATCGTCGCCATCGTCAGCGGCGTGGTGCTGTACGCGCCCTTCATGCGCAAGCTGGAATTCGGCACCGTGCGCCACGAGAAGAGTACGCGCCTGAAATGGCTCGACCTGCACAACCTGCTCGGCATCGTGACCCTGGTGTGGGCGCTGGTGGTCGGCGCCACCGGCGTCGTCAACACCCTGGCCGACGTGCTGCTGAAGGTCTGGCAGTCGACCGAGATCGCCGCCATGCTCGAACCCTACAAGGACGCCAAGCCGCTGACGCAGACGGCTTCGGTGGATGCCGCCGTGAAGACCGCCATGGCCGCCGAGCCGGGCATGCAGGTCGGCTTCATCGCCTTCCCCGGCACGCCGTTTGCCAGCCCGCACCACTACGGAGTCTTTATGCACGGCGACCAGGCCTTTACCTCGCGCCTGTACAAGCCGGTGCTGATCGACGCCGGCAACGGCACCATTACCGACCGCCGCGAGCTGCCCTGGTACCTGACCGCGCTGCTGGTGTCGCAGCCGCTGCACTTCGGCGACTACGGCGGCGGATGGATGCAGTTCCTGTGGGCGGTACTCGATGTCGCCACCATCATCGTGCTCGGCAGCGGCCTGTATTTGTGGATCAAGCGCGGCCGCAAGGCCAGGGCGGATGCGAAGGACACGCCGAAGATGGCGCCTGCCGTCCAGCCGGTGCTGGCGCGCTCGGGAGAAGGCCGATGAACACGCCCTTCATGAAACTCTGGGGCATGCCGATCCTGCTCGGCATCCTCACCATCGTCGGCCTGCTGAGCGCCTTGTTCGGGGATGGCATCTGGGACGCGCTGTCGGCCGTCACGCTGGGGATTCCGGTCGCCGTGGGCGCCTGGTTCAGCCTGCGCCGCAAGCGCGGCTAGGCTGGGCAAGCCGCGCCAGGATCAGAGTTCCAGCTGTTCGCCCGACTGCTGGCCGGCGGGCCTGGCCGGCCGGTCATGGGCGATACCCAGGGCCAGCGCGGCCAGCAACAGGGCAAGCACGACGCCCGCCGCGATGTTCCAGCGCCGCTGGACCCGCTTGAAGTGAGACAGGCTGTCCCAACGACGGCTGCGCCAGGCCCATTCCCGTCCCTTCAACCCCAGCAGCACCCGTACCACCAGGCCGACGCCGGGCACGAGTCCGAGCAGGCCCCACGGGGTGCGGTTGCCGATGGCCCAGATCCAGCTGAAGACAAAGGCGCCCCAGGACCAGCCGGCCACGCCATCGGGCAGGCGCGCCAGCTTGCCCTTGCCAGAACCATTCGCCGCATCCATCTCCTCCGCATCGTCGCGCATGCCATCCTCCATTCGTTCGCGCAAAGGGGCAGTATTGTATGCCCTCAGCAAATCTTAAGCATCGCCGAGAAATCCAGGCGTATAACGTTGACATCTACTTAACGCAGTCCAACCACTGGAGACCGACCATGAAGGACCTGATCCGCGCCAACAAGGGTTTCATCGCATTCCTGCTGCTGTTTGGCGTGTTCCGAACGGCGGTCGCCGACTGGAATCCGATTCCCTCGTCCTCGATGCGGCCGAACCTGCTGGAGGGCGACGTGGTCTTCGTGAACCGCCTGGCCTACGACGTGAAGGTCCCGCTCACCAACAGCAT
>DAMABW010000269.1:0-6707 GCA_031999925.1 Massilia sp.
AGCGCCACGTGCCGAAGATCTACCAGGCCACCACGGCCGAGCCGGTCACGCCCGAACTGGTCGAGCAATTGCTCACCGGCGTGCAACTGCACGACGAACCGGCGCCCCTGAAAGCCGTCTCCTGCGTGCAGCGCGGCGAACACCAACTGGAAATCGTGCTCGAGCAGGGCAAGTACCACCAGGTGAAACGCATGCTGGCCGCCGCCGGCAACCACTGCAGCGCGCTGCACCGTTCGGCGATCGGCGGGTTGACGCTGGAAGCGCTGGGGCTGAAGGAAGGGGAGTGGTGCTTCCTGGAGGCCGCGCAGCTGGAGTTGCTGGTGCCGGCGGCTGGCTGATTGCGTTGTCGCGTTTAAACGTGCGACAACAAAGCTGATCTTTCTGCAAACTCGTATTGACTCGCGTCAGATCGTGGTCGGCGCGAGCTCGTGCCGACGGACGCGACGACACCTTTTTGCAACCGCTTATTGTCGCCCCCTTTGCTCCAGATGCCGCTTTCATACCGCCCCCTCCTGCTCACGCTGCCCCTGATCTGCGCCGCCGGCGCCCACGCGCAAGATGTCCCGAAAGTCATCGGCGACTGCGCCAACATCCAGGACAACACCGCACGCCTCGCCTGTTTCGACACCCTGGCCGCGATGCCGGCACCGCGTACCGAAGCGGCGGTGGTGGTCAATCCCGTCGACGGCACGCCGGCCGCCACCGTGCCTGTGGTCACGGCGCAGCCCTCGGCCGAGAGCAGCGCCAAGTTCAGCCAGCTCGACCACTGGGAACTCGACGGCCCTTACCGTCGCGGCGTCTTCAAGTTCCGCCCGCACCATGCGAGCTACCTGATCGCCACCCGCAGCTACCGTCCGAACGACGCGCCATATGCGCCGTACCGCGAGCTGAACGACAACGATGCCGACTTGTCGAAGGCCGAACTGGCTTTCCAGCTGAGCTTCAAGATGAAGATGATCGAGGGCGCCTTCGGCAAGCCTGTCGATCTGTGGTTCGGCTACACCCAGAACAGCTTCTGGCAGGCGGCGAATCACCGCGCCTCCAGCCCGTTCCGCGAAACCAATTACCAGCCCGAGATCATGGCGATCGCGCCGCTGGCCGTGAACCTGGGCGGCGTCGATCTGCGCTTCGCCGGCCTCGGCTTCGTGCACCAGTCGAACGGCCAGTCCGGCACGCTGTCGCGCAGCTGGAACCGCTTCTACGCCCAGCTGGGTGTGGAAAAAGACGGCTTCTCGGCCACCGCGCGCGTCTGGAAGCGCCTGAACGAAAGCGACGACGACAACCCGGACATCGTCGACTACATGGGCCGCGGCGACCTGGCCCTGGCCTACCGCCGCGACGGCCACATCTATTCGTCCACGCTGCGCTACAACCTGCATACCGACAAGGGCGCGATCCAGGCCGGCTGGGCCTTCCCGCTGGCCGGCAACCTGAAGGGCTACGCCCAGGCCTTTGCCGGCTATGGCCAGAGCCTGATCGACTACAACTACTTCCAGCGTTCGATCGGTTTCGGGGTGCTCGGCACCTTCTGACGCGGTACAGGAGGAAAGGGGTGCACTACAATGGCGCACCCTTATTTTCTTGACCGCCAATGAAACTTGCGACCATCCATGACGGCAGCCGCGACGGCCAGCTGGCCGTCGTGTCGCGCGACCTGAAAAGCGCGCACATGGCCGATGCCATCGCACCGACGCTGCAGGCCGCGCTCGACGACTGGGCCTTCATCGCGCCCCAGCTCGACAGCCTGTACGCCCGGCTGAACCGCGGCGAAGCGCGCCGTGCGTTCGACTTCGCGCCGCAACAATGCATGGCGCCGCTGCCGCGCGCCTGTCAACGGGTGGCGGGATCGGCTTACCTGAACCACGTCGAACTGACGCGGCGCACGCCCGATGCCGGGCTGGCGGCGCAGTTGCGCGATACCTTGCGCGACGACCCGCTCATGCAGCAGGGCGGCAGCGACGACTTGCTCGGTCCGCACGACGACATCCTGCTGGCGCACGAGGAATGGGGCATCGACTTCGGCGCCGGTGTCGCCGTCATCGTCGACGACGTGCCCATGGGCGCCACACCCGACGAGGCGCATGGCCGGATCCGCCTGCTGATGCTGGCCAACGATGTGTCGCTGCGCAACCTGATTCCTGCCGAACTGGCCAAGGGCGCCGGCTTCCTGCAATCGACGCCGGCCACCGGCTTTTCGCCGGTGGCGGTCACTCCGGACGAGCTGGGCGATGCCTGGCGCGGCGGCAAGGTGCACTTGCCGCTGCGTTCGACCTGGAACGGCCACCTTGTCGGCCAGCCGGACGCGGGCGTCGACATGGCCTTCAATTTCCCGCAACTGATCGCGCACCTGTGCAAAAGCCGCAGGGCACGCGCCGGCACGATCGTCGGCGCGGGCACGGTGTCGAACCGCGTAATAGGCAAAGCAAAGGCATCGGCCGGCTATGGATGCATCGCCGAGCGGCGCGCCCTGGAAACGATGGCCGATGGCGCGCCGAGCACGCCCTTCATGCGTTTCGGCGACACGATCCGCATCGAGATGCTCGACGAAACGGGCAAGTCGGTCTGCGGCGCCATCGAGCAGACCGTGCGCAAGGCCTGAACCGGCGTAGTCAAGGACGGCTGGCGGCCGCACCGTCCCAGAAGGCGTCGCCGGCGGTGTCGCCCTTCAGGTCGACCTCGATCGGCCGGGCCACGCGGCGTAGCGTCTGCGACAGGCGCAGGCTGCCGTCCGGCGCATGCACCCGGTACCAGAGCAGGGCCACGCCCGATAAACGCAACTTTTGTCCCGTAAACAGGTTGTCGCGCACGATGCTCATGCCTTCCAGGCGCAGGTCGAAGTCCAGTACCGGCGCGCCGGCGGTGCGGCTGGCGTAGGCGAGATAGCGCGCCGTGTTGTAGAGCGGACTGCGGTCTCCGGTTTCGCCGGCCTTGAGCGAATCGATGAACGCGTCGACCGTCTTCAAGGCCGCGCCCGCCGCACCGGCCACGGCACCCAGTTCCTTCTTTTCCTCGCCTTTCGCCGCGTCGGCCAGTTTTTGCAGCAGGGCGATACGGTTGGCGTAGTCGGCACGGTGGACGGCCAGCGCGCGCAGGCGGCCGAACAGGCGTTCGTGCTGGACCATGTCGAGTTCGCCCAGGTAGCCGCTGCCGAGCCCGGCCAGTTGCCCGGGGCAGGAGGCGGCGAGGGCGCTCAGGAAGAGTGCGCGCGTGCCTTCGCCGTAGGCCATGCCGCTGGCGCTGGCATCGGTCTTGAATAGCGAAGCGGTGTCGGCGCCAGCGCGCAGCAGGGCCGGCACAACCGTCAGCGCCGCCGACACGCCCGCCAATACCGCGCCCGGCGGCGTGTGCGCATCGATATAGGCCTGCAGCTCCTTGTTGCGGCGCGACATTTCCTCGCCCATGCGCACCAGGGTGTCGTTGACCGTGCGTGCCGCCAGCACGCCCTGGCTGGCTACCGGATCGTGCACGACCAGCTTTTCGCCGGCGGGCAGGGCGGCGCAAACCTCGGACGCCACCGCGCGCGCCAGGTCGAAGGCGCGCACCAGGCCGGCGGCGCCGAATTGCCGGGTGTCGATGCTGCCGGCCAGGGCGCGCACGTTGGCGTCCGGCAGCCGCGCCAGCAGGGCGGCACGCTCCGCCTCGAACCTGGCCTGGCGCGCTTCGGCTTCGCGCTGGGCCATCAGGGCGTCGCCCGCGGCTTCCGCGATACGCAGTTCCACGGCATTCTTCGCCGCATCGAGCTCCGCCTTGGTAACCGGAGTCTGGGCCTGCGCTGGCCCTGACATCAATGTCATCAGCGCTATAGAACTTAACACCCAGAAAATCATTTGAATTGGCGGAAATTGCATCGTTTTCGCCCTGGTTTTGAATGTGTTACGAGTTGTAAAAGTCAGCAGTAAAGCGTGGCGGAAATACGTCAGAAATGTAACAAAGTGTCGGGGAATATTAGGAAAATTGAGAGGAACATTTTTTGCCAATAATCAAATTTAATCTAGTTTTTAGTAAATTCTTAACAAAATCATGGGCTTAGGAGTTGTGGAAAAGCCAAATTTAACGCTTTTCGCTACGCCGCACGATTGCTCGCATACCTAGGCTTTCTCCGGAGAAATGGGATAGAATCGCCCAGTTATATAAGTGTCATCGTGGATCGATTGGAAACTCATTTCATAGTCTCTGAAGTCGGCTTGACGGTATCGCTGGTCATTTCGCTGGTGCTCGTTGCGACGACGCGCTGGCACGGCCGGTTTACGCTGGATGCAACGCGCGGCGTACAGAAGTTCCACAGCGCACCAACGCCGCGGATCGGCGGCCTTGCCATCATGCTCGGCCTGTTCGTGGCCTGCGCCCTGTCGTCGGATGCGCAGCAGGCGCTGTTCGCGCCGCTGTTGCTGGCCGCGTTGCCAGCGTTCCTGTTCGGTATGGCCGAAGACCTCACGCGCCGCGTGTCGATCGGCGCGCGCCTGCTCGCCACCATGGCCAGCGGCGTCCTGTGCTGGCTGCTGACCGACGTGCACATCATCGAGACCGGCATCGATCCCCTCGATACGGCCCTGGCCTGGCTGCCGCTGTCGGTCCTGTTCACCGCCTTTGCGGTAGGCGGCGTGGCCAATGCCGTGAACATCATCGACGGCTTCAATGGCCTGGCCAGCGGTACCGTCATCATCGGCCTGGTCGCCCTCGGCTTCATTGCCGACGGCTGCGGCGACGCCGAACTGGCACGCCTGTGTTTCCTGGTCTGCGCCGTGACTGCTGGTTTCTTCCTGGTTAATTTCCCATTCGGTAAACTATTCCTCGGCGACGGCGGCGCCTACCTGCTCGGCTTCCTGCTGTCCTGGCTGTCGGTGATGCTGGTCTACCGCAACCCCGGCGTCTCGCCCTGGGCACCCTTGCTGGCATGCGCCTATCCGGTATTCGAAACCGTGTTCACCATCCTGCGCCGCCTGTGGTGCCGGCGCCATCCCGGCCAGCCGGATAGCTGCCACCTGCACAGCCTGGTCAAGATCGCGATCACCGGCCGCTATTTCCGCTTCCTCAGCGCCTCGCTGCGCAATGCCTGTGTCTCGCCATTCTCGTGGGCCATCGCTGCGGTACCGGCCATGCTGGCAGTGCGCTTTGCCGACAACAGTGCGGCGCTGCTGCCGTCCACCGCTGCCAGTTTTGCCCTCTACCTCGGTTTCTACTGGTACGTGGCGCACGCTGCCCGCGCACGCCGCCGCCGCGCCTTGCGCAGCCAGGCACGTGTGGCCGAAGCGATTCCGGCCATGGCCGTCGAGCCTGCATCGTTGCAGTCGTGACACACTCCTGACATAAATTTCTGCTCAAATGAAATTATTTTCTTACGATATGTAAGAAAATTCTGAGCGATTTTTGTATTGACGTGTTAGATTTGGTGAGAATTGTGCGATCAATATTTTCAAATTGATTCGTGATAATTCTCACACATTCTCACTTTTTCCATTGTGAAAATTTCTCAAAAATCAACGTTCTAATTTCTATTGCAATAAATCTCGGCGAGAATTCTTGCGTCAGCTTCAACTAATTACCCTCCTGCAATATCCTTCCGTTGCCGATCGTGCAGTTTCGATGCCTAGAGTTATCGAAATCGATCCGTTACAATCCCCTCGCGTTACAGTCTTTTGCTGCATTTTGTTCCGTTGTTAGCAAGATTACGGCTGTCGTCTATGGACGGTCGCGCGCTACGCCAGTGAAAATTCTGGCCATGCAGCCGGTGGCTGCTTTTCTTGTGCCTGCGTTTCGCCGGTTTCTACAATGGGATGGAAGTAATGAGTGTTGTCGTCCGTTCCGGGCTATCGGTAACCTATTCAGCGTGGAAAGCGCTGCTGCTGCGCGAAGCGGTCAACCGGCTTGCCGCCGGCCGCGGCGCCTGGGTCTGGATCCTGCTCGAACCGCTGATCCATGTGATGTTCATGCTGGTCATGTTCACTGTCGTACGCGTGCGCAACGTCGGCGGCATCGACGCGACCCTGTGGCTGACCATCGGCATGGTGGCCTTCTTCATGTTCCGCCGCACCGCCAACCAGTGCACGAACGCCATCAGCGCCAACCGCGCGCTGTTCACCTACCGCCAGGTCAAGCCGGTCGATACCGTGCTCGTGCGCGCCGCCACCGAAGGCTTCCTGATGCTGCTGGTGCTGATCCTGGCGCTGTGCGTGCTGGCGCTGCTCGGCCATGACATCCTGCCTGCGGCCCCGATGACCCTGCTTGGCGCATTGCTCGGCCTGTGGCTGGTCGGGCTCGGTTTCGGCCTGGTGTTCTCGGTCGGCGTCGAACTGGTGCCGGAAGTAGCCAAGATCGTCAACATCATCATGATGCCGGCCTACTTCATGTCGGGCGTCCTGGTCCAGATCAATGCGATTCCCGAACCCTACCGCGGCTGGCTGTCGCTCAATCCGCTGGTGCATGGCCTGGAGTCGGCACGCCAGTCGTTTGCTCCTTATTACCACACCATCGGCGACCTGAATCTTGCCTATCTGTACAGCTGGGCACTGGTGCTGGTGTTCCTCGGCCTGGCGCTGCAACTGCGCTTTGCCCAGCGGATGATGAGCCGATGATCGTCGTCGAAGATGTCCACAAGCGCTACCTTACCGATCATGGCCCCGGCAAATGGGTGCTGAGCGGCGTGTCGTTCACGATTCCGAAAAACGTGAATGTCGGCCTGGTGGGGCGTAACGGCGCCGGCAATTCGA
>DAMABW010000270.1:0-6684 GCA_031999925.1 Massilia sp.
CCCAGCGCAGCGCTGCCCGAACGCCTGATCGAACTGGTGCCGGTGCGCCCGCCGCAGCCATCCGCACGGCCCGCACCCGCGCCGCTTCCGACACCCCTGCCTGCGCCACGCAAACCCGTCGCGGCGCCCGTGGCGCCGGCTCCAGCACCGGCTCCGGTCGAGACCGCGCCCGCCGAGCAGCCTGTCGTTGCGGAGACACCCCCGGCGCCGGCCCAGACGGCAAACGACGCACCCCTGACGCTCGAAGGCGAAGACCTGCTGGCCGCCGGCAAGCGCAGCGCCGCCGCCTTCGACCGCGAGCAGCGCAAGGGGAAAAGCGGCGTGCCGCTCGAGGCCGACACACCGTGGTCGCGCTTCCGCGCGGGCCTTGCCGCCGCCCACGTCGACAGTTCGCTCAGCATGCGCCTGGAAAAATACGAATCGCCGGATGGCGTCGTCATCTACCGCACGACGCAAGGCGGCAAGCAGACCTGCCGGATGAGCGGCGCCGTGGTGTTCGGCCCGGGCCGCGCCGGCGGCGGCAGCGCGGCCGGCAACGTAGACTGCCCGAAAGGCGTGCGCTGGGAACGGCTGTAGAGCCCGGCCAGCTCAGGGCGCGGGTGCTGTCGATGGCCGGCACAGTTCGGCCACGCGGCGCCAGTCGCCGGTGCCGCCGCAACCGGGCGGCGGGGTTCCGTCCAGCAAGGCGCGCAAATCGAGCGGCGCCATTTCGTTGATGCGCACATCGCGGTTGATCGGCAGGCAGACCGCGTCGTGCCAGGCCGCTGTGATGCCGGGCGGTCGCGGCACCGGGCCGCGCAGGCGCACGGCCGCGCTTTCGCATTCCTGTCTGGTCGCGTAGACGCCGCGCAGGCTGCTGCCTTCCAGCGTCACTTCCAGGTGCTGCTGCAGGTACAGCAGCAAGACGATCGTGAACATGGTGGACCTCCGCGACGATCTGCCG
The DNA here is from genome assembly GCA_031999925.1 of Massilia sp. Lineage (GTDB taxonomy): Bacteria > Pseudomonadota > Gammaproteobacteria > Burkholderiales > Burkholderiaceae_D > Telluria. The sequence goes on from DAMABW010000270.1 coordinate 944, forward strand.
GCGCATCTTCCAGATGCGGTTCGCACGCTTGAACTGGATCAGCCCGCTTCGGCGCGGGCGGCTTAGGCTGTGCGCTCTCCATGGAAAGGACAGCAATGCCGAAGCTTATCACTTGGAATATCGAATCGGCCCGCACGCCGGGCGGCGGCGCCGACCTCGACCGCGTCATCTCCACGCTCACCCGCTTTTCTCACTTCGATGTGCTGTGCCTGCAAGAAGTAGCTTGCGGGTATGAGGCGCCCGACGGCACGCCGCTCGGCGACCAGTTCGCCGGCCTGGCGCTGCGCTTGCCCGGCTACAACCTGGCCTGCTGCACCGCCCTCGACACGCTCGCGCCCGACGGCAGCCGGCGCCGCCTGGGCAGCATGATCTTCTCGCGCTACCGCATCCTGCAGGTGCTGCGCCATTCGCTGCCCTGGCCGGCCGACCCGGAGGTGATGAGCATGCCGCGCAGCGCGCTGGAAGTCACGCTGCAAACGCCGGCCGGACTGCTGCGCGTGCTGTCGGTGCACCTGGAGCATTTTTCGCTCGTCGCGCGCATGGCCCAGGTCGAGCGCCTGCGCGACCTGCACCGCGAAGCCGTGCTGCAGGCGCGCACCACGCGTCCGGGCGGCCCGGAACACGGCGTCTTCGAGGCCCTGCCGCGCGCGGCGAATGCGGTGCTGCTGGGCGACTTCAACATGCTGCCCGATTCTCCCGAATACGCGCGCCTGCTGGCGCCTTTTCCGGACGGCACGCCAAGCTTGCGCGACGCCTGGCAACTGGCCCAGCCGGGCCGGCGTCACGCGGCCACGGTCGGGCTGCACGACGACCATCCGGACGCCGGCGCGCCCTTTACCTTCGATTTCGCGTTTGTCGGCGCCGGACTGGCCGAGCGTGTCGGACGCATGCGCGTGGATGCGGCCGAGACCGGATCGGACCACCAGGCGCTGCTGCTCGAACTCGGCTGAAGCTCGGCAGCCCGTATGGACTGCGCACGGCCGGGTTGGCGGGTAGAATGGCCGTTTTGCCGGCGGGCCCGTGCGCTTGCCGTCCGCGCTTTCAGAGGACACCACTTGAATTGGGATTATCCGCAACCGTTTACCCTGCCCCTCGTGCCGCGCACCGAGGACATCGATGGACTGAACCACACCAACAACGCCGTCTACGTGCGCTGGTGCGAGCAGGTCGGCTGGGCCCATTCCGAGTCGCTCGGCCTGACGCTCGACGACTACCGGCGCCTCGACCGCGCCATGGCGATCCGGCGCGGCGAATACGACTACATCCTGCCGACCCTGCTGGGCGAGGAATTGACGCTGGCCACCTGGCTGGTCGGCGGCGACGGCAAGCTGTCGATGGAGCGTCGCTTCCAGCTGATTCGCAATAGCGACGGCGCCACCGTGCTGCGCGGGCGTTGGGAACTGGTCTGTATCGACATCAGCGGCGGGCGCCCGCGGCGCATGCCGGCCGCCTTCCTTGAAGCCTACATGCCTCAGGTGGTCGGCGCCAGGTAACGTGATGCACGAGCCCGCGCCATCTACCTTGCGCGCGCTCAAAGGCAAACTTGAGCAATCCGCGGCGGGCGGTCGGGGTGCCGGGCGACACTTTGCGGGTGTCTGCCTCGACAAGGAACGCCATGTTTGCTCCGCCCGACCCTCACCCCACGCCTGCCGCCGGGCGTTCCGCGACCCCCTTGTTCGCCGTGCTGTTCTGCGCGCTGCTGCTCGTGCTCGATGGCTGCCGCTGGCGCGAGGGCGCGTCCGAGCAACTCGTCGTGCCCGAGGTCGTTCGCACCAACCTCTACGTGGCGCCGGGCGGCTCGGACGCCAATCCCGGCACCGAGGCAGAACCCTTCCGCACCATCAGCCGCGCGGCCCAGGTGGTCACACCGGGCACCACGGTGTATGTCGCGCCGGGCCAGTACACCGGGGGCTTTCGCACCACGGTCAACGGCAGTGCGGAAGCGCGCATCATCTTCCAGTCGAGCGAGCGCTGGGGCGCGAAGATCGTCCCGCCGCTCGACTCGCGCACCACCAGCGCCTGGGACAACCGCGGCAGCTACGTCGACATCGTCGGCTTCGAGATCGACGGCACCCAATACCAGAGCGGCAACAAGTGGCTGAGCGGCATCTATAACGGCGGCTCCTACAACAGCATCCGCCACAACCACGTGCACCATGTCGGCGTCGACGTGCCTTGCGAAAGCGCGGGCGGCGCGGGCATCGGCGTCGACAGTTATTACAAGGGCACCCGCTCCGAGGTCATCGGCAACGTCGTGCACGACATCGGCCCGGCCGAGTGCCGCTTCCACCACGGCATCTACGTCAGCACCGAGGGCCGGGTGCGCAACAACCTGATCTACCGCGTGGCCGGCGCCGGCATCCACCTGTGGCACGACGCGAATCGGGTCGACGTCACCGGCAACACCATCTCCACGTCCGGCACCGGCATCGTTGTCGGCGGCGGCGACTACTACCACTCGAAGGGCCCGAACGACTTCACCCAGGTGGCCAACAACATCGTGTTCGACAACAGGCACGGCGTCATCGAGCAGGGCGACACCGGCGACAACAATATCTACGTGAACAACCTGGTGTTCCAGAATGCCGTGGCCGACTGGCGCCTGCCCGAGGGCCGCAAGCACATCGGCACGATTGCCGCCGAGCCGGCCTTTGTCGAGTACACCCGCACCGGCACCCCGGATTTCCGTCTGAGCGCGCGTTCGCCGGCGATCGGCAAGGGCGTCGGCGGCACCAAACCCGAGCAGGATATCCTGGGCAAGCCGCGCAGCAAGGAGACCGGTTTCGATATCGGGGCTTACCAGCACCAGTAGGCAGCCAGCGAACACGCAACGCGCACCGCATTGCTCACGTCTTGCTCACGTATTGCTCACGTATTGCTCACGCAACGAGCGCCCAAAGCGTACCAGCGCGCACCAGCGCTGCTGGCGCGTCGGACTTCCCGGCCGATCGCCGTTCATCCGGCGAAAAACGCATTCCATCTCAAAAACTTAGCTTTTGGGAAATGCGGTCATTAGAATGGCTTCATCAAAACACACCGGGACACTGCCATGCGCCGACTCATCCTTGCCACCGCCCTCACCTCGCTCACCCTTGCTTCGCTGGCCCTCAGCGCGCACGCCGCTGACCAGCAGCGCGCCGCGCCCGCCTTCAGCTCGATCAATGTGCGCGGGGCGATCAATGTCACCGTCGACCGCGGCGCGGCGCAGTCGCTGACCGTGCGCGGCGACCAACGCTTCTTGAACGACCTGGTGAGCGAAGTCGTGGGCGGCGAATTGCGCCTGAGCATACGCGACAACAGCAGCAGGAAAAACCTGCGCGGCGACGAAGTCGTTGTCGTCAGCATGCCGGCGCTGCGTGCCTTCAGCGCCGAAGGCGCCGGCGAAATCAAGCTCAACGACGTGCGCGGCGAGCGCTTCGACGTCAACTACCGCGGCGCCGGCAGCCTGCGCATGACCGGCGAAGTAAAAACCTTCTACATGCAGGCCGAAGGCGTGGGCGAAGTCGATGCCCGCTCCCTCGTGGCTGACAATGTCGACGTCACCTTCCGCGGCGTCGGCGACGTGCGCGTGCACGCGCGCAACCGGCTCGACGCCAAGGTGCAAGGCATCGGCAGCCTCACCTATTACGGCAAGCCGCGCATCGTCAACAAGTCGGCTTCCGGCCTGGGCAGCGTCGACGCCGGCAACTGAGGCCGCAGACCTGCCACATCAAGAACTGGGCGCGCGCTCCGCGCTCAGAGGATTTCCCGCACTTTCTCGAATGGCCGGCACAGGCGCACGCCCTTCGGCGTGACCACGAAGGGGCGCTCGATCAGCACCGGGTGCGCCAGCATCGCGTCCAGCAGCGCCTCGTCCGGGACATCCGGCGCATCCAGTCCCAGTTCGCCGACCAGGCTTTCCTTGCCGCGCAGCGCCTGGCGCGGCGTCAGGCCGGCCGCCGCCAGCATCGCCTCCAGTTCGGCGCGCGTGGGCGGGGTGTTCAGGTACTCGACCACGCGCGGCTCATGGCCGGCATCGCGGATCGCCGCCAGGGTGTTACGCGAGGTGCCGCAGCGCGGGTTGTGGTAAATCGTGATATCCATGTCAAGCCATGCCGCCGTGGCAGCCTCCGAAAACCGACATCATAGCGCGCACGACTTACAACAGACGAGCGCTTTTTGCTTGTCGCTCCTGCCCCGGCGCTATAGAATCCCCCGCTTGGTTTTCTGGAGAGCAAGTACATACCGCGATCCTGCCTCGACACGAGAACCGCACACGACAAAGAATAGGACCGGCCCGCGCACGGTCTCACGGAGAAAACATGATCGACCACCTGCTGCGTCCCGCAGACCTGCCCACCTGGCGCCAGCGCACCTCGCTGCGCGTGCTGAACCTGTTCGGCTGGAAGCTGCGCCACAAGCCCCTGCCCGGCCCGCACGGCATCGTCGTGGTCTACCCGCATACCTCGAACTGGGATTTCTTCGTCGGTTTGCTCGGCAAGTGGGCGCTCGACCTGGACTTCCGCTGGCTGGCCAAGGACTCGCTGTTCAAGGGGCCGATGGGCGCGATCATGCGCTACTGGGGCGGCATCGCCGTCGACCGCCGCGCACCGATGGGCGCCACCCGTTCGCTGGCGCAGAACATGCTGCGCGAACAATGGTGCTGGGTCGCGATCACGCCGGAAGGCACGCGCGGCTACCGTCCGCACTGGAAGAGCGGCTTCTACCACCTGGCAGCCGCCGCCGACGTGCCGCTGCTGCTGGTCTACATGGACTACCGCACCAAGGTGCTGAGCGTGGTCGACACCGTGCGCCTGAGCGGCGACCAGGATGCCGACATGGCCACCATCGCCGCCGTCTACGAGGGCAAGCACGCCTTGCACCCCGAACTGGCCGCGCCGATCAAGCTGGCGCCGCCGCACAACGGTCCGGACCGCCGCAAGAGCGCCTGAATGTGGCTCGCTAGCGGCATCACGCCTGGTTCGTGATGTCGCGCGCGCTTTTGCGTTCGCGCACGAACAAGGTCTTGTAGTAGATCGCCGTGGCGCGCCAGGCGCCGTTCGGCGTGGCGCAGTATTCCGGCAGTTCGCCGATCTTCGTATAGCCGAGCCGCGCGTACAGCGCCTCGGCGTTTGATCCCGCCTCGGTATCGAGGAACAGCAACCCGCGCTGCAAGGCCAGCGCCTGCACCTCGGCCGCCTCCATCAAGGCTGTCGCCGCCCCGCCGCGGCGCGCGCCGCTGTGCACCAGCAGCTTCTGCACTTCCGCCCGGTTCCGGCCGTTCGGCTTCTGGCACAGGTCGAGCTGGACCGTGCCCACCAGCACGTGGTCGCGCCAGGCCACCAGCAGCACGCGCGTACCGGCCGCGACGGCGTCGCGCACCTCGTTCCAGCAGGCATCGGCCGCCGTCTCGTCGATCGAAGCCAGGAAACCGACTGAGGCGCCGTGCGCGACGGCGTCCAGCAGCAGCGCCCGCAGCGGCGCCGCGTGGGCCGCCGCGCTGGCGGCGTCGAGCATGCGGATTTGCATCATGTGTCCTCCATGGTAAACATGGAGAGCGTGCAGGATTCGTGCCTGCCTGTCCAGTCGTGCGGTCAGGCGCAGGTCAGGCGGGCATGCACCGGATGGGTGCAGTTCCGGCCACGGCGCACTAAAAGCGGACCCCGGCGGAGAGCGCGGCGACGTCGCGGTCGGCCACCTGGTTGTAGGCGCCGCCCCAGACCGGCGACCAGCCGAGCTCGAGCAGGTAGCGCTGGCGGTAC
>DAMABW010000271.1:0-6673 GCA_031999925.1 Massilia sp.
ACACTTATCGACTGTTAATTGTTAAAGAACTTATTCGGTACTGCCTTGCTGCGTTCTGCGAATCGTTTTGTTCGTCAGCAGCAGAGGAATGAGATTATGCAGTGTTTCGCGATCTTCGTCAACCCCTTCGTTGCTTCAGCTCAGTTTCCTGAGTTCACTGTTGTTAGATCAACTACTTGATTTCGTTGACGTTTTCATACAGCGCTGAAGCGGAGGCGAACTATAGCAAAAGGGCACGGGGATCGGCAAGAGGGAATTTTGTAAATATGCATAGGGTGAGACAGCGTGGACACAGGTGTCCACCCTACAAAAGCTAAGGCAAGGTGGGCTCGAGAGCCCACCCTACGAAAAGCGGCGCCCTGGATGACAGAAGCGCCGCATTAAGAACGACAGCAAACCTTACTCTTTCAAGGTGACCGTCGTGTAGTTGGGGTCGGCCTTGATCTTCGCGGCAGTGAACGGCAGCACCGGCCACTCCTTGCGCGAGAAGACCTGCACCTGGTCGGCATACCAGGGCGACTTCGGATCGGTCGACTGGCCGTAGGTCAGCATGGCTTGCGCCACCGGGCCGGCATCGTCGAAGGTCACGGTCTGGATATAGCTCTGGCCCCAGTGCACACCCTCGTAGCCGCCTGCACCGAGCGGATTACGCATGGTCAGCGAGTTGTACGAGCCATCCAGGTTGCCGATGCCGCCGTGCAGCGGGATGCGCACGCCGTTGCGCGGTTCGACCTGGTAATCGCCGAGGCGGCCATCCAGCGGAATACCGAGACCCTGCAATTTAACAGCAGCATTCTTCAGTGCGGTCAGCATGGCAGGAACGGCAGCCGGCGCCACACCGCTTGGCGTATGCACCGGATCGGCCGGATTGAACGGTACCGCCCACTTGTTCGGAATGCTGGCCGCCGTATTCCAGAACTCGCGGAACAGGACCGCGCCACGGCTGTCGACATTCACGCGGCGGTCCCAGGCGCTCAACACGGTGCAGGCCTGGACCAGCACGGCGTCGGCGCTCGCGGCGCAGGCCGGCAGCAACTCGGGCAACACCAGCTCGGCGGCGTACAGGCGGTTGGCAAAGGCCAGCTCCTGGATGTCGGTCAGTTTCAGCTTGCCGCGCTGGGCGACCATTTCCTCGAACTGCAGGAAGCCGATGCGGGTACGCAGGCTTTGCTCGACACCCACGCGGCCATACAGCGGCGAGAAGCCGAGCGGCGCCGGGCCGGTCAGCAAGGCCTTCGGATTGCTCAGCCAATAGCTGTCGTTCGAATTGCCGACGTAATCGGTACGCAAGAGCCAGGGAGCCGTTGCCGGCGCATAGATACCCGGCGGCGCGCCCGTGTCCTGGCCCCAGTCACAACTGCTGCGCGAACCGTCGAACAGCAACGCCGCCTGCAGCAACAGGCAACCGTTGGCGAACTTGTCGGCATTCATGTGCGGCACCACGCTGGCGTCGGCATACAGGGCGTTGCCGTCGCGGTCGGCGGCCACCGTATTCACCCAGGGCAGGCCCACCGTTTTGTCGAGCGAGGCTTTCAGCCCCTGCACGCTGGTGGCGGTGCCGATACCCAGCCATTGCTCGAGCATGCGCGTGTTGTTGCGGTTTGGATCGGCCAGCACATAGGCGGCACTCGCGGTCCAGGTCAGGCCCGCTTCCGGCTTGACGATCACGGCACCCTGCTTCGCGAAGTAGAAGGTCTTGCTGCGCTTCTGGATGGCGCCGTCGGCCTGCAGCAGGTCGACCGTCACCGTTTTTGACGTCATCTTCTGGCGCTCGCCATCCACCATATAGGTAGTGCCGCTGGCGTCGCCGGCATCGAGCGCCAGGCGGAAGGTGGTGAAGTGCATCGCCGTGGTCACGGTATGGCTCCAGGCAATGTCTTTATTAAAGCCGATGACGATGGCCGGCACGCCGCCGATGATCACGCCCATCGCGTCGTAGCGGTTCGGCACCGTCAGGTGGGCCTGGTAGAAGCGGTCGGTGGTGGTCCAGGGATAGTGCGGGTTGCCAAGCAGGAGGCCGCGGCCGCTGCTCGATAGCTCCTTGCCGACGGCCAGCGCGTTGCTGCCGAAGCCCTGGTGGTTCAGCTTGTCGAGCCGCGCCAACAGGAAGGAAGGATCGACCTTGCGCGGCGCTCGCTTGGCCAGGCTGACCGGGGCAACCGGGTTGCGGCCTGCGGCAACGAATTCTTTCGAGAATGCCTGGCCGGACGCGTGCAACGCCTTTTCGGCAATCACCAGGTACATGTCGTCGACCGTCATGGGGCGTACCCAGCGCGCGCCGGCACAGGGAGCGGGCAGCTTGCCGCCGTAATCCTTCAGGTAGCGGTTGTAGCCTTCGACATAGCCTGCGAGGAGATCGCGCGTTTCCTGGCCGCCAGCGGCGTAGTTGGCGCGCAATTGCTCGAGGTCGAGGTAGCCTTTGAAGAAGAAGTCGCTGTCCTCGTTCTTCAGGTCCATGAAGCCGCTGGCAGCGCCGTACTCGTCGGCGGTGCGTTTCGGTGCACGCGCTTCGCCGCCGAAGAAAGCCGAGCGCTCGCCCCGTACCGTCAGCAGCGAATCGGCGAACATGCAGACATTGTCCTGGGCATAGGCATACGCCAGTCCATAGCCGAGGCTGAGGAAGTCGTTGGCCTGCACGTGCGGTACGCCATGGGTGGTGCGCGCCACGTCGACGGTGATGCGCGACGCGGTGGCCGGCGGCGGCGGCGCGGCCGGTTCGTCGTCGTCATCGCTGTGGTGGCAGGCGCCCAGGCTCAGGGCAAGGGTGGTTGCAAGGAGGAGTCGGCACGGATACGACACCGCGCTGTTACTGCGCTTCATAGGGACGCTTTCTGCGGCGTGGCCGCGTTACCGGGTGGTGGAAAGTGAACTGTCATGGGGCAGGCATGCCCCAGATTGATGCGAAGAACCAGTTTGAATGCTGGCATGCTCCTTATAAACTCGTCAAGCTGATGGGTTCGCTACTGCCGCCGCTTTTCTGCGGATGTCGCTTTTCCGTGCGCTTGCGGGTTTTTCTTACTTTGGAACAACGAGCGGAACCACGGCACGGGTCGCCAAGCCTTGGCTGGCGATCATGGCCCGCAGCGCGGCGATGCGGGCGCGCATGGCCGGATGCGAGTCGAAGTAATGCGCGCCTGGAATGGCCTCGTCGCCACCCTTGTCCAGCGCTTCGAAGAACTCGGTGGCGCCGCCGGCGTGGCCGTAGCGGCAAGCCAGCACTTGCAGGGCCCGCGCGTCGGCCGCTGCCTCGCGGCTACGCGAGTAATTGGCGTCGCCCAGTTGCCGCACCGGCGCCAGCACGCTGGCCAGGGCCGAGGTATCGCCGCTGAGCAAGGCGGCCAGGCCATACAGCACGATGCCGCGCCCCAGTGCGCGCAGGTGGTCGCGGTGCGACAGGTGGGCCATCTCGTGCGCCAGCACAAAGACCAGGCCGTTTTCGGATTGCACGTGCTCGATCAGGGCCGAGAACACGTAGATGTTCCCACCCGGGACCACGACCGCGTTCGGCACTGTCGATTCGGTGAGTTTTACCGTGGCCGGGCCGGTAAAGCGGGCGCAGCTGCGCAGGCTGTCGACCAGGGCCTGCAGCCGGGCTTCGCGCGTATCGCCCTGCCCCGGCGCGACAATCCCGGGCGCCTTCTCGGCAAGCAGGCGCGTCAGCGAGGCTTCGGTGGAGGCGTCCATGCGGTCGACCACGGCATCGACCAGCAGGCCCAGTACAAAGAAACAAAGCAGCGCCAGCGCCGCCAGCTTGACCAGGATCGACAGGAAATCCTTGAGCGGATGGGTGTCGCTGACGTTGTCGTTCTTGCTTGGCAGCGACGGCTGGTACTTCATGCCGCGCTGTGTTCGGCCAGATAGATTGCGGTGGCAAACGCAAATACTTCGACGGCGCCGATGCCACCCCGGGCGTTCTTCGACAGCGATGCCGTCTCCAGGCGCAGGTTGACGATCTCATGCGCGCCGGGGCAGCTTTCCTTCAGGCGCAGCACGGCTTCGCGCTTGGCACGGTCGAGCAGGCTTTCGTAGGACTTGACCGGGCCGCCGACGATGCTGCGCAGGCCGGCGGCGGCGCGCTTGAAGTAATCGACCGACACGACCACGCTGCCGCCCACCAGCTCGCTGCGCGCCACCTCGCCGGGCAGCAGCGGATAACGGCTGGCCGTGGCGGGCAAGTGCAACCATGCCTGTTCGCGTTCGTGGATCGAGCGGTAATGGCGTTTTTCGTTGATCTGCCCGAAGACGAAGCCGAGCACGATGGGCACGACCCAGACCAGCAGCGGGAAGAACGGAACAAGGGCTTCCATGTCAGGCAACCGTGACCGCGGTGCCGTAGACGTAGATCTCGGCGGCGCCGACCGCCACCGACGAAGTCGAGAAGCGCACGTTGACGATGGCGTTCGCGCCCATCTGCTGGGCTTGCGCCTTCATGCGCTCGATGGCCTGGTCGCGCGATTCGTTCAGCAGTTCGGTGTAGCCGCGCAGTTCGCCGCCGACGATGTTCTTCAGGCCGGCCATGATGTCGCGGCCGACGTGCTTGGCGCGCACCGTGCTGCCCGAGACGACGCCGTGGCTGGCGGTGATAGTCTTGCCGGGGATGGTTTCGATATTGCTGAGGAACATGATCTGCTTTCATGAAAAATCGCTGAGCATGCATTCTATGCATGATCGTTTAATAATTTCAATACGGAAAGCATAACGCCTCGTCGATCCTGCAGACGAAAAAAAACCCCAGCACACGGGCTGGGGTTTTTCTCTATAACTAGCCTGACGATAACCTACTTTCACACTGGTTGCAGCACTATCATCGGCGCAAAGTCGTTTCACGGTCCTGTTCGGGATGGGAAGGGGTGGGACCGACTTGCTATGGTCATCAGGCATAACTTGCTGGAAAACTGTTCCACAACTGGGCAACAGGCTTCCTGAATTCCGGGGCACATTCTAACAGGCAATATCTGAAAAGGCCAGTGCCGCAGGAAGCGCCAGCGCGTAAAATGCCGGTTTCTCCAGACCGCACCACGCCATGACCATCCTGCTCGCCACCCTGAACGCCCGCTACGCCCACGCTTCCCTGGGCCTGCGCTACCTGCTGGCGAACATGGGGCCGCTGCAGGAGCAGACCGCGCTGATGGAATTCGTGATCGGCGCCAAGACCACCGAAGTGGTCGAACGCCTGCTGGCGCGCAAGCCGCGCATCGTCGGCTTCGGCGTCTATATCTGGAACGTCGAGGAAACGACGAAAATCGTCGCCATGCTCAAACGCGTGGCGCCCGAAGTAACGGTCGTGCTGGGCGGCCCCGAAGTTTCGTTCGAAACGAACGAGCAGGAAATCTGCAGACTGGCCGACTACGTCGTCACCGGCTGGGGCGACGTCACCTTCCCGAAACTGTGCGGCGAGATCCTGCACGGCCCCAAGCCATTGATGAAGGTGCACGCCGGCGTGCAGCCGCCGATGGCGGAGATCGCCCTGCCCTACTCTTTATATAGTAGCGAAGACATCGCCCACCGCACGATCTACGTGGAAGCCTCGCGCGGCTGCCCCTTCAAGTGCGAATTCTGCCTGTCCTCGCTCGACAAGACGGCCTGGCCGTTCCCGCTCGACGATTTCCTGGCGCAGATGGAAGACCTGCATGCCCGGGGCGCGCGCCTGTTCAAGTTCGTCGACCGTACCTTCAACCTGAACGTGAAGACCAGCCTGCGCATCATGCAGTTCTTCCTCGACAAGCTGGACGCCAACCCCGACGACCCGGTATATGCCCACTTCGAGCTGGTGCCCGACCACCTGCCGGAAGCGCTGAAGGAAACCATCGCCAGGTTCCCTGCCGGCGCCCTGCAGTTCGAGATCGGCATCCAGAGCTTCAACCCGGAAGTGCAGGCCCTGGTCAGCAGGCGCCAGAACAACGAGAAAGCCGCCGACAACATCCGCTGGCTGTGCGAACAATCCGAGGCTCACCTGCACGTCGACCTGATCGCCGGCCTGCCCGGCGAAGACATGGCCAGCTTCGCGCGCGGCTTCGACCAGTTGGTAGGCCTGGGCGCGCACGAGATCCAGTTCGGGATATTGAAACGCCTGCGCGGCACGCCGATCATCCGCCACACCGGGCCCTTCGCCATGGTCTACGACCCCTATCCGCCCTACACGGTGCTGGCCACCAGCACGGTCGACTTCACGACCATGCAGCGCCTGGTGCGCTTTGCCCGTTACTGGGACCTGGTAGCGAACTCGGGCCGCTTCGCGCATACGGTCAAGGCCTTGCTCGGCGACCGGCCCTTCGTCAACTTCATGGCCTTCTCGGACTGGATCTACGGCAGGACCGATGCCACCCACCGCATCGCCCTCGACAAGCTGGCCAAGCTGGTGGGCGAGTGGCTGGTGGAGACCGGCATGGACCGCGGCCAGGCGGCCGCCCTGCTGGCCAGCGACTATGCCGGCAACGTCGACGCCAAGGCAAAAACCGCACCGCAACCGGTCGCCGCACCGGCACGCCAGGTACGCCACCTGGCGGCCTGAGCACTCTACAGGAGCGCGTCCGAGCAAATTTGGCCGATTCCTTTTACACTGCAACAATGCAGATTGATAATGCGCCAATATTAACTATCCAGAAATCCGCCTCCGGCGCGGGGCAATCTGTCATGGCGAGCGGCGTCTGGCAGGTGCATGCCCTCACCGCCA
>DAMABW010000272.1:0-312 GCA_031999925.1 Massilia sp.
TGACGCGTGCGCCGGCGTCGGGCGCGCGGAAGTCGAGCAGGATGCTGTCGCCCGGCGTGCCCGAGCGCATGCCGAGCAGGCCCTTGCCATACCAGGACGGCTTGCGCGCTTCCTTGTGGGCGTAGCCGGTCTGCCAGCCGGCCGTGGCGCAGGCCGATTTCAAGGGCAGGCGCAGGCCGGGCACCTGGACGCCGGCCTGGATGAAGGAGGGCTGGGCGCTTGCGCGTGGAATGCCGGCCGCGTCGAGGGCGGCGTCGATGAAGTCGCGCGAGGAAGTCAGGCTGTCGCCCCAGAGGGCGATCCGGACCGGGG
>DAMABW010000272.1:322-6640 GCA_031999925.1 Massilia sp.
CCGGGGCCGCGGGGGAGGGGGCAGAGGCGGGCGGCGCGCCGATCTGCCACGCGAAGCCGGCGCCGGGGCGCAGCACGGCGCGCAGGGCCGGATCGCGCCAGCCGCAGTCGGGCGCGGCCAGCGCGGCCTGGGCCGACAGCAAACTGCAGCCAAGCACCACATAGCGAAGAAATGAAAGCCGCACGGCTTACATCGTCCGGCGGCGCGGCGCCACCAGCGTTAGCACCAGCTTGGCGCCATACAGCACCACGATCGTGCCGCAGAAGTCGCCGGTCGCCATCGCCACGAAGCTGTCCAGCAGGTCTGGCTTGCGTTCGACCAGGCCGAACCAGAGGTGGTGCAGCAAGGGGCTGGCGATCGAATACAGCAGGGCGCACCACAGCAGGCGCGCCGGCGTCAGGTTCGCCAGCGAGGCCTGCAAGCCGAAGCGCTGGCGCATCAGGCGGTAGACCAGGTAGGGCGCCAGGCCGCCGAGGACGGCGCCGGCCACCGAGCGCAGCGGATCGTCGGGGAAAAAGATGAAGGCGCAGGCGGCCCAGCCGACCAGGAACAGGCCGACGGCGCCGGCTTCGGCGAACAGCAGGGTCGATAGCAGGCGCACGCCGGCGGGCAGGTAGATCCAGTTGATACCGGCCGCGAATTCGAAGCGCAGCAGGAACAACTCGTTCACCGCGAGGGCGGCGCAGAACATCACGATGGTGGCGCCAACCATCAGCGCATGCAATTGAAGCTGTTTCATACTCTGGTGCAGTAAAATAGTCCGGACTGGCCGGATCAGGACGCCACGCCGCCATGCGCTTCCCGCCCGGGTGCGCCGTCAGCCATTCGCAACCACCAACCGATGAAGAAAACCCGCCCCGCCGACATCTACCTGCGTTTCCTCCAGCTGACCGAGGCCCTGCGCGGCTTGCCGTCGCTGCCCGAGCTCGATCCGCTGGAAGAGCGCATCCTGGCGCTGATCGCGCGCGCCGGCCAGACCGAGCAGCGCCTGAGCGTACGCGACGTCATGGGCAAGGACGAATTCGGCGCCCCGGCCACCGTCCACAACCGCCTCAAGTCGATGCGCGAAAAGGGCTGGATCGTGCTGGCCGATACCGAGGACACGCGACGCAAGCGCATCGAGCTGACCCAGGCGGCGCTGCAGCATTTCGACCGCCTGTCGCAGTGCATGCTGCGGGCGACCGAGCCTCCTCCGGGCTGAGCGCCGACGCGGCTTCTTCATGCCGGCCTTCTCATGGGCCGGCTTGCGACGGCAGGCATATTACCATTTAGAAATTATCGGAAACTATCCAATAGTCACACCATCAACAGCCGGGGTCAGGTCTGACATTCGGACACGGGCTCGGCTGTATGGGGCGGGTGGAGCATGTCTTGCTCGAGGCCCTGCGCGATATAGCGGACGTTTGTCGCCCGCTAGCGGCTCGACGCGCAATCCTCGCCCCGGATGAGAGTCAAAGCAGAGCCCGTGTCCGAATGTCAGACCTGAGCCCCGCTGTTCAAATACGCCAGATCACGCGGTCGCGGCCGGCCTGCTTGGCTTTGTAGAGGTGGGCGTCGGCGGCTTCGAAGAGGGTGGCCGCGGGTTCGCCGCTGGCGGGGAGGAAGGTGGCGCCGCCGATGCTGACCGTGAGCCAGGGGGCGGCGCTGGAGCCGGCGTGGGTGATCGCCGAGAGCGCCACGGCTTCGCGGATCGTGTTGGCCACGTGGGCGGCCTGCCTGGCGTCGGTGTCCGGCATCAGGAGCACCAGTTCCTCGCCGCCGTAGCGCGCGGCCATGTCGGCCGGGCGGCGCATCTGGGCGCCGGCGGCGCGTGCCACCGCGCGCAGGGCGCGGTCGCCGGCCGGGTGGCCGTACAAATCGTTGAACTGCTTGAAGCAGTCGATGTCGAGCAGGGCCAGCGACAGCTGCTCGCCGGTGCGGCGGGCGCGCTGCCATTCCACCGCATACACCTCGTCGAAGCGGCGCCGGTTGGCCAGCTCGGTCAGGCCGTCGACGTTCGCCAGGTGCTCCAGCATGCGGCGCTGGCGCACCAGCTGCAGGTGCAGGGCCACGCGCGCCAGCACCACGGTGGCGTTGAAGGGCTTGGCGATGTAGTCCGAGGCGCCCATCTTGAGGCCGGTGGCTTCGTCCTCGGGCCGGTCCAGGCCCGAGATGAAGATCACCGACAGGTGCTCGGTGGCCGGCGTCGCGCGCAATTGGCGCAGCACTTCGTAGCCGCTCATGTCGGGCATCATCACGTCGAGCAGCACCAGGTCGGGCACGTGGCGCGCGGCGCGTTCCAGCGCCTGGGCGCCGTTCTTCGCCAGCAGCACCGTGTATTCGGGCTGCAGCAGTTCGCACAGGACGTCGCGGTTGATGGCGTCGTCGTCGGCGATCAGGACTTTTTGCGGCTCGGTCTTCATGCCGTCTCCCCGAGGTCGATGCCGAGCCCGCGCGCCAGCCGCGCCAGCGGCTCCAGCGCGGCCGCGTATTCGAGGTCGTCCACCGCGGTCAACAATGCCGCCAGTTCGGCGGCATGCGCCTCCCCGGGCAGCAGTGCCTGCAGTTCGGCCGCCGCGGCCTGGGCGCGGGCGTCGTCTTCGCGCAGGTAGGCGCCGAGGCGCTGCACCAGTTCCGGCAGCGCGGCCGGCGTCGCCGCGGCGCGCACCGTGCGCGGGCTGACCAGGCCGTCGAAGCCGTCCAGCACCGTCTCGAGTGCGGCGGCCAGGCCGGGCACCAGCGCCGGCGGGGCGGCCGTGTCGCCGGCGCGCAGGCCGGTTTCCAGCTGGCCGGCCGCCTGCGCCACCGCGTGCGCGCCCACATACGCCGCGCTCGACTTCAGGTTGTGCGACAGTTGCTGCAGCACCGCCAGGTCGCCGCCGGCCAGGGCATCGAGCAGCTGGCGCGGCGCGGCGCGGTATTCCTGCACGAAGCTGCGCACGCGTTTCAGCAGGCGCGCCTGCTGGCCGTTCACGCCGGCCAGGGCGGCGTCCCAGTCGACGCCGTGTACAAACGGCAGCAGCACCGGTGTACTCAAGGCGCCGCTGTCGGCCAGCAGCACCGGCGCCACGCGTCCGGCCAGGCGCTGCGGGTCGATCCAGGTGAGCAGGGCGCGGAACAGCTGGTCGGGGTCGATCGGCTTGGTGATGTGGTCGTTCATGCCGGCCGCCAGGCTCTTGTCGCGGTCGCCCGCCATCGCGTGCGCGGTCATCGCCACGATCGGCAGGTCGCGCAGGCGCTCGACGGCGCGGATGCGGCGTGTCGCCGTCAAGCCGTCCATCTCGCGCATCTGGATATCCATCAGCACCAGGTCGTAGTCGCGCTGCTGCACCATCTGCAGCGCTTCCAGGCCGTGCATGGCGACGTCCACCTGCACCGGCGCCGCGGCCAGGAAATCGAGCGCCACTTCGCGGTTGTTGGTGTTGTCCTCGACCAGCAGGATGCGCGCGCCGCGCAACGTTGCCAGTTCGCGTGCGCCGGTATCCGGGCGCGCCGGCGCCTTGGCCGCGGACTCCGGGCACACTACCTGGAGCAGGCTGTGGTACAGCAGGGCCGGGCCGATCGGCTTGGTGAGGAAGCCGTGCAGCGGCAGCGCGCCTTCGTGCTGGAGCACGGTCTCGCGCGTGCAAACGCTCACCATCAGGATCGCCGGCGGCGCCGCCAGTTCGGTATTCGCATGGATGCGGCGGATCGTCTCGACGCCGTCCCAGCCCGGCATCAGGTAGTCCATCAGGACCACCTGGTAAGGCATGCCGCGCTCGCTCGCCGCGCGCAGCAGTTCCAGCGACTGCTCGCCCGAATCCACCGCATGCGCGGCCACGCCCAGCGAATCGAGCATCTCGACCAGCGCTTCGCGCGCGGTCTCGCAGTCGTCCACCACCAGCACGCGCACGTCCTGCAGCGGCGCGGCCGGCGGCGCCAGGGCCGCGGCAGGGTCGTCGTCAACGCCCAGTTTCACGGTGAAGCGGAAGCTGCTGCCCACGCCCGGGGTGCTGGTGACGCCGATGGCGCCTTCCATCAGTTCCACCAACTGCTTCGAGATGGTCAGCCCGAGGCCGGTGCCGCCGTACTTGCGGGTGATCGAGCCGTCGGCCTGGCTGAACGACTGGAACAGGTGGGCCAGCTGGTCTTCGCTCATGCCGATGCCGGTGTCGCTGACGGTAAAGACCAGGGTTACTCCCTCGGCGCCGCGCGCTTCCAGCTCGACCGACACCACGATCTCGCCGCGCTCGGTGAACTTCACCGCGTTGTTGGTGAGGTTGATCAGGATCTGGCCCAGGCGCAGCGGGTCGCCGACCAGGCGCGCCGGCACCCCGCGCCCGACCCGGAACACCAGTTCCACGCGGCGCGCGTCGGTCTTCACCGCGGTCAGGCTGGACAGGTGCTCGAGCAGTTCGTTGAGGTCGAACGGCACGCGTTCCAGGGTCATCTTGCCGGCCTCGATCTTGGAAAAATCGAGGATGTCGTTGATGATGCCGAGCAGGTGCTCGCCGGCGCCCAGGATCTTGCCCAGGTAGTTGCGCAGCTTCGGATCGGGATCGGCCTTCAGGGCCAGGCGGCTCATGCCGATGATCGCGTTCATCGGGGTGCGGATCTCGTGGCTCATGTTGGCCAGGAAGTCGGACTTCATGCGCGTGGCCGCTTCGGCGCGCAGCATGGCGTTCTGGATCGCCTTGGTGCGCAGGCCGAGGATGCGCATGAACACCAGCATGTCGATCGCATTCCCGAACTGCAGCGCATGCATGGTCCAGAAGTTGGCGGGCAGGGCGCCGTTGATCACCAGGCTCAGGATCAGCGAACTGGTGAAGCTGATCGACCAGCCGACCAGGAAGTACACGCCGACCAGGTCGCCGCGGCGCGCGCGCATGAAGGCGCCCGGCATCCCGAGCAGCATCGGCATGATGCCCAGGGTGCTGACGATGGCCACCAGCTGGTCGACGCCGATCAGGCCCGAGGCGTAGGCCAGGGCCGCGACCACGCACAGGACGGCGCCGGTCTTCATCAGGCGGCTGAAGGTGCGGTCCATGCCGGGGCGCGCCAGCGCCTGCTCGACGAACAGGTAGGCGCCGCACGAGGACAGCAGGGCGAACAGGCCGCCGGCGTGGATGTTGGTCCAGGCGTCGCTGCCCCAGACGTACTGGCTGCCCAGGCCGGCGAATTCGGCCGAGAACAGCGCGGTCCCGGTGATCATCAGCGCGAACTTGGCGAACAGCGGCTCGCGCAGGTTGACCCACTGCGCCAGGCCATACAGGACCAGGCACAGGGCGAGGCCGCCCAGGATCCCCTGCAGCATCTGCTCGCCGAGGGCGTTGTGGTGGTAGACCGAGGCCTGCGACAGGCGGATCGGCAGGATCTTCGGACCGGCATTCTCGATGCGCAAATAGATGTCGTGCTGCTTGCCGGGCGCCAGGTCGAGGATGAAGGCCGGGGTGCGCGGGCTGCGCGCGGCGCTGCCGACCGGTTGCAGATTGCCGGCCAGGCCGTGCTGGCGCACGTGGCCGTCGACGACCACGAACAGCTCGATGCGGTTCAGCACCGCGTAGTCGATGTCGAGCACCCAGCGCCCGCTGCTGTGTGCGGGCACGCCCGCCGGCACGCGCAGCCAGAGCACGCCCTTGTGCATGCCCATGGTGGCGTAGGCCAGCGTCGGCGCGGCGAATTGCGCGCGCCGTGCCAGCGCGGCATCGATGTCGAGGCTGCCGTCCGGGTCGTCCAGGGTGGTGACGGCCGGCCAGGCCTCGAGCGCGCCGACGCGGTCGTCGAGCAGCAGCGGCGCCGGCGCCGGCGTGGCGTGTGCAGTCAGCGCCAGCAGCGCCAGCATCAGGAATGCGCATGCCGTGCGCAGGAAGGACCAGCCGGGCGGGGTTCGCATCGTCATGGGGTTGTGCGGGAAGGAGGAGTAGTCGGGCGCAGGCGCAGTTCGAGCCTGTTCATCCAGGCCGGCGCCTTCGGGTCGCGGTGCCAGCCCTGCACGGCCTGGGCGACGCCGTCCAGCAGGGCCTCGGGCAGTTTCAGCGGGCGGGTCTGGTCCATCAGCAGCTTCACGGTCAGGCGGTAGCCGAGGATGCGCGCGACCAGGCGCGAGATCGAAAAGCCCGGCACCAGCAGGCGCACCAGGAAGTCAATGCCGCGCACTGCGCCCATCAGCACCACGAACAGCGCGTGCGAGACGAGGCCGACAGGCCCCATCAGACCCAGTTCGCGTGCGTTCGCGCGGCCGCACAAATAACGCGTCAACAGGATCGGGAAAGGTTTCAGGAGGCGGAGCGGGAGCTCGTCCTGCAGCGCCTGCATGAGCGCCTTTGCCAGCGCCGGGCGCGGATCGCGCGCGCCGTAGGG
>DAMABW010000273.1:0-6617 GCA_031999925.1 Massilia sp.
GATGTCGCGAAGGCCGATGCCAAGGTAGAAAAGGCCAAGGCCGAAGCCAAGTCGGACGTCGCCGAAGCCAAGGCCGACGCCGCCAAGAAGAAAGCCAAGGCCGAGAAGAAAGCCACCAAGGAAAAGGCCGAAGCCAAGGCCGATGCTGCCGACCACAAGGCCAGCACGACCGCCTCCACCAAATAAGGCCGCTCGAGCCCCCTCCATATACCGCCAAAAAAGACAGGGTGCGCCCTGTCTTTTTTTCGTCCCTGCCTCGCCGATGCATGCCGCATAACTTGTCGCATGCTCTACAATTGTCCGATCCCCTCCCAACCGAGAGCGCCATGCACAAGATCGTCTTCCTCGACCGCGACAGCCTGATCGCCCAGGTACGCCGGCCCGCCTTTCCCCACGACTGGCAGGATCACCCGGCCACCGCGCCGGACCAGGTGGTCGAACGCCTGCAGGGCGCCAGCATCGCCATCACCAACAAGGTGCCGCTGCGTGCCGAGGCGATCGCCCGCCTGCCCGACCTGAAGATGGTGGCGGTGGCCGCCACCGGCACCGACAACGTCGACCTGGCCGCCTGCCGCGAACGCGGCATCGTGGTGGCGAACATCCGCGATTACTCGGTGGTCTCGGTGCCCGAGCACTGCTTTACCCTGATGCTGGCCCTGCGCCGCAACCTGCGCGCCTACGTCGCGGACGTCGAAGCCGGACGCTGGGAGCATTCGAGCCGCTTCTGCCTGCTGGACCACCCGATCGGCGATTTGTCGGGCAGCCGGCTCGGCATCGTCGGCTATGGCGCGCTGGGACGGCGCGTGGCGCAGATCGGGCGTGCGTTCGGGATGGCGGTGTGCGTCACCTCGCGCTCGCCGGTAGGCGAGCCGGACGTGACCCAGATGCCGCTGGACGAGCTGCTGGCCAGCTGCGACGTGGTCAGCCTGCACCTGCCGCTGAACGAGCAGACGCGCCACATGATCGGTGCGCGCGAGCTGGGGCTGATGAAGCCGACCGGGCTGTTGATCAACACCGCGCGCGGCGGGCTGGTGGACGAGGCGGCGCTGGCCGAGGCGCTGATGCGCCGGACCATCGGCGGGGCCGGCTTCGATGTGCTGAGCAAGGAGCCGCCGGGGCAGGATAATCCGTTACTGGGGCTGCGGCTGCCGAATTTCATACTCACGCCGCACGTGGCGTGGGCGAGCGGTGGGGCGATGCAGACGCTGGCGGATATGTTGGTGGGGAATATCGAGGCGTGGGAAAGCGGTCGGCCGACGAATGTGGTGTAGTTCGTTGGTATTCATGCCGTGAAGCGGTGGGTTCGAGAACCCACCCTACCGGCGTTGTAGGGTGGGTTCTTGAACCCACCATGACGAAGCCGGCACATCGAAGCGCTTCAGTACGTCCCCGGCAACAAGATATTCCTGTCCACCTGCCGCACATCGCGCAACCCGCAGAACGCCATCGTCAGGTCCAGCTCGTTGCGGATGATCTCCAGGCAGCGCGCCACCCCCGCCTCGCCCATCGCCCCCAGGCCGTACAGGAAGGGTCGCCCGATATACACCCCTTGCGCCCCCAGCGCCAGTGCGCGGATCACGTCCTGCCCCGAACGGATGCCGCCATCCATATGCACCTCGATCTGCTTGCCCACCGCGTCCACGATGCCAGGCAGCGCGCCGATGCTCGACTGCGCGCCGTCGAGCTGGCGGCCGCCGTGGTTCGACACGATCAGCGCATCGGCCCCGCTCTCCACGCACAGGCGCGCGTCCTCGTTGTCCATGATGCCCTTGATGATCAGCTTGCCGCCCCAGCGGTTCTTGATCCACTCGACATCGCGCCAGCTCAGCGCCGGATCGAACTGCTGCGAGGTCCACGACGACAGCGAGCTCATGTCCGACACGCTCTTCGCATGGCCGACGATGTTGCCGAAGTGGCGGCGCGGGGTGCGCAGCATGTTCAGGCACCAGCGCGGCTTGGTCGCCAGGTTCATCATGTTCGGGATGGTCAGCTTCGGCGGCGCCGTCATGCCGTTGCGGATATCCTTGTGGCGCTGGCCCAGCACCTGCAGGTCGAGCGTCAGCACCAGCGCCGAGCACTTCGCCGCCTTGGCGCGGTCGATCAGGCGCTCGATGAAATCGCGGTCCTTCATCACGTACAACTGGAACCAGAACGGCTTCGTGGTGCGCGCCGCCACGTCCTCGATCGAGCAGATGCTCATGGTCGACAGGGTGAACGGCACGCCGATCTTCTCGGCCGCGCGCGCCGCCAGAATCTCGCCGTCGGCGTGCTGCATGCCGGTGAGGCCGGTCGGTGCGAGGGCCACCGGCATCGCCACTTCCTGCCCGATCATCGTGCTCTTGAGACTGCGGTCGACCAGGTTGACGGCCACGCGCTGGCGGAACTTGATGGCGGCGAAGTCCGTCTCGTTGGCGCGGTAGGTCGACTCGGTCCAGGAGCCTGCGTCCGCGTAATCGTAGAACATGCGCGGCACGCGCCGCTTGGCCAGGACGCGCAAGTCTTCGATGGTCGTGATGATACTCATGCGTGCAGTTTCCTCTCGTCGTTGGAGTAGTGTGGTGGACGCGCCTCGGCCGGCGCCAAAGGTAAATCGAGGATGAAGACCGTGCCCTGCCCCGGCGTGCTCTCGACGCGGATCGCGCCGCCCAGCAGCGAGGTCACGATGGTGTGCGCGATGTTCAGGCCCAGGCCGGTGCCGCCCTGGCCCATGCGCGTGGTGAAGAAGGGATCGAACACCCGCGCCAGATGCTCGGGGGCGATGCCGCGGCCGTCGTCGGCAAAGCGCAACTGCACCCAGGCGCTGTCGAGGAGGCGCGCCGACAGGCGCATGTGGCCGCCGGGCCGCTCGAAGGCATGCAGCAGCGCGTTGTTGACGAAGTTGATCATGACCTGGCCGAAAGGCCCCGGATAGCTGTCCATCACGATCCCCTCGGGGACCTCGAAGGCCAGCGTATGCCCTTCCAGGCGCACCTTGTTCATCATGGTCGCCAGGATTTCCTGGCAGGCGCGCGCCAGGTCGAAGCGGCGCCGCTGGGCGCTGGCCTGGTCGACCGACACCTGGCGGAAGCTGTTCACGAGTTCCGCCGCCTGGTGCAGGCTGCGCATGATCAGTTCCGACGCTTCGCGCGCGGCGCCGATGTAGCCGTCCAGTTCCGAGCGGCGCAGCGCCGACTCGCTGAGCGCCGCATGGATGTCGAGCGTTTTTTCATACAGCGTGCTGGCCATCAGCAGGCTGTTGCCGATCGGGGTGTTCAGTTCGTGCGCCACGCCGGCCACCAGCGAGCCGAGCGAGGCCAGCTTTTCCTGCGACGCGAGCAGGCTTTGCGCATCCTTCAACTGGCGGTAGGCCTGGGCATTGTCGAGCGCCACGCCGACGTAGGCCGCCAGGGTGCGCAGCATGTCCAGGTGCACGCGCTGGTAGGCGCCGCGCGCATAGCTCTGCACCGCCAGCGTTCCCAGTACGCGTGGGCCGACCGCCACCGGAACATACAGCAACGAGCACGGCAACTGCCCGCTCGCGGCGCCGGGCAGCGCGGCGGCGGCCACCGCCTCGGGTTCGGCACCAGGCAGGTAGCGCCCCGATTCGCTGGCCAGGTCGTTGACGAAGACTTCGCGCCCATGGTCGATGCTCCAGGCGGCCAGCGAGGCCGGATCGTGCCGTGCGCGCAGCGATGGCGCGGCGCGCCGGCCGTCGACCAGTGCATAGGGAATGTCGAGCCTGCCCTCATCGCTGCCGGCCACCACCACCGCGAACACCGGCGCATCCATCAGCACCTGCACGTGTTCGTGCAGGGTGTCCATGATGGCCTCGATATCCAGGTTCGCGGTCAGGCGCCGGCCGATGTCCGACAGCAGCGCGATGTTGCGGCGCGCCTGGTCGGCGGCGTCCTTCTGCTGCTCGGCTTCGCGCTTGCGCCGTTCGGCCGCATCCTTCTGCAGCAGCAGCTCGGCGGTGCGCGCATTCACCTGGCGCTCGAGGCGCTCCTTTTGCTGCACCAGCGAACGGATCCGCAGCCGGTAGACCGCCAGCGCCGCCGCGCCCAGCAGCGCCACGGCCAGCAGGCGGAACCACCAGGTCTTCCACCACGGCGGCGTGATCGTGATGGCCAGCGTGGCCGGCGCCTCGCTCCAGACGCCATCCTTGTTACTGGCGCGTACCCGGAACACGTACTCGCCCGGATCGAGGTTGGTATAGCTGGCGAAGCGTTTATTCGCGTCGGTCTCGACCCAGGCGTCGTCGAAGCCTTCCAGCTTGTAGGCGTAGCGGTTGCTGCCCGGCGCGGCGTAATGCAGGGCCGCGAATTCAAGCGCGAACACCGAATCGCGCGCCGTCAGGGTCACCGACCCGCCATGCGGCAGCGGCCGCGCCTTGTTGAAGACCGTGAAGCTGGTGATGCGTACGACCGGCGGATACGGGTTGTCGCGGATCGCCTCGGGCAGGAAGGAATTCAGGCCGTTCACGCCGCCGAAGTGCAGCTGCCCGTCCGGCCCGCGCGCCGCCGAGCCGACGAAATAACTGCCGTCGATCAGGCCATCCTTGGCGGTGTACTGCTCGTACTTGCCGGTGACCGGATCGATGCGCGACAGGCCGACCGTGGTGCTGGCCCACAGGCGCCCCTTGCCGTCTTCCAGCAGCGCGCCGACCGGCACGCCCTGCGCGGTGTCGGTGATCGTGAAGTAGCGGAACACCGGCTTGCCGCCGGGTCCGCGCTCCATGCGGTGCAGGCCGCCGCCGGTGCCGAGCCAGAGTTCGCCCCTGGAACTGAGCAGCACGTCGTGCACGCGGTTGTGGCGCAGGCTGTCCGGGTCGGCGTCGTCCTGGCGGAAATGGGTGAAGACATTCGCGGCGCGGTCGAAGCGGTCGAGGCCATTGTCGGTGGCAAGCCACAGAATGCCGTCCTGGTCCTCGACCATCGCGAACACCCGGTTTTCGCCGAGGCTGGCCGCGTCGTCGGGATCGTGGCGCCAGGCCCTGCGCACCTTCAGGTCGGGGCCGAGCAGGTACAGGCCGGCGCGCGACACCACCCAGGTGGCGCCGTCGCGCGTCTTCATCACCGCCTGGACCAGGGCCGCATTGCCCTCCGGCCCGAGGTCGACCGGATGAAAGTCGCCGCCCTCCTCGCGGCACCAGGCCAGGCCCGCAGGCGTGCCCACCCACAGGCGGCCATCGACGATCGACAGGCTGTGCACCACCTCGCTCGGCAGCGAAGCCGGATTGCCGGGCTGGTGGTGCAGCGCACGCGTGCGCCCGCCGGCCGGGTCGAACAGCACCAGTCCGCCGCCCGAAGTGCCGATCCAGACCTGCCCGTTGCCGCGCACCGCGACGTCGCGCGCCTTTTTATAACCGTTCTGGTAGCCGTTGTCCGGCTCGAAACTGAAATGGGAAAAGCCGCCGCTTGCGAGATCGGTGCGGCTGACGCCGCCGAAGCGGGTGCCGACCCAGAGCGTGCCGGTGCGGTCGATGCGCACCGCCGCCACCTGGTTGTCCGACAGGCTGTGCTGGTCGAGCGCGCGGTTGCGGTAGGAGACGAAACGGCCGCCCGCCAATTCGCGCCGCTTCAGGCCGTCGAAATCGGTGCCGGCCCAGAGCGTGCCGCCGGCGTCGACATACAGCGACAGCACGCCCGCATGGCCCATCCCCTCCTCGTTGCCGATGGCGCGCCGCCGCGGGGCGCCTGCGCCCAGGCGCCATTCCTCGAGGCCGGCCTCGGTGCCGACCCACAAGGTATCGCCCGTCCCCATCGCCAGCGCCAGCACGCGGGCGCCGCGCGGGTCCTCGTTCAAGGGCGCGAAATAGCTGAGCTCTTCGGCGCCGGGCGCCAGGCGCGCCACGCCGTCCAGTGTGCCGACCCAGAGCGCGCCCTGGGCATCGAAAGCCAGGGCATTCACGATGTGGTCGGCGCCCGTGCCGGGGCGAGCGGCGGGCCGGCGGATCGTGGTGAACTGGCCGGAACGCGGATCGAAGCGCTTCAGGCCGTCGCTGGTGCCGAGCCAGAGCATGCCGTGGCGGTCGGCGGCGATGGCGTTGACGCTGCGGTTGGCGCTGCCGCCGGCGCCGGGCTCGAGCAGCGTGTAGCGCACGAACTTGCCGCTGGCCGGATCGAGGCGCGCCAGGCCGCCCTTGGTGCCGAACCAGAGCCGGCCTTCCGCGTCTTCGAGCGAGGCGTTCACATAGCCGTCGGGCAGCGAGGCGTGGTCGCGCGGGTCGTTGCGGTAGGTGGTGATGCGGTAGCCGTCGTAGCGGTTCAGGCCGGCCTGGGTGCCGAACCACATGTAGCCCTGGCGGTCCTGCAGGATGGTGAGCACGGATTCCTGGGTCAGCCCGTGTTCGATCGACAGGCGCTCGAAGCGCAGGTTGCGCAGCGCGTTGGCGTGGGCGGCATGGGCGAAGGTGATTGCCAGCAGCAGGCCGGCGATGGCGCACAGTGCGCGGCGCCACGTGGTGAACCCCAGCATAATCGTCAGTATCCGAAACAGATGCGATCAATCTACCAGATGCCGCCAAAGAGTTGTAATAAATTAAGACTTCCCCGATGGGGATGCCACTGCTATAATGCGTGCATCGGGCGGCTGTAGCTCAGCTGGATAGAGTACTTGGCTACGAACCAAGGGGTCGT
>DAMABW010000274.1:0-6609 GCA_031999925.1 Massilia sp.
AATCTTACTGCTTCAGCACACGACGCAAGGTCGCCGACAAATCCTCCGCCGAGAACTTGGCGACATACGCATCCGCGCCCACGTTCTTGACGTGTTCCTCGTTCGTGGTCCCCGACAGCGACGAGTGGATCACCACCGGAATATTCCCGAAGCGCGCATTCTTCTTGACGTTGCGGGTCAAGGTGAAGCCATCCATCTCCGGCATCTCGAGGTCGGTCAGCACCAGGGCCACCTTGTCGTTGATGCTCTTGCCCTCGGCTTCGGCCTGGGCGGCGATGCTGTTCAGCTGGTCCCAGCATTCCTTGCCGCTCTTGGTCATCACGTAAGGCAGGCCCATGGCGTCCAGGCCCTGCTCGATCAGGGCGCGCGCCACGACCGAATCGTCCGCCGCCAGCACGATCGAGCCAGGTTTGATCTGGATGCGCGCACCGACCGTCTGCTGGCTGATGTCCGGGCCGGAGTCCGGATTCATGTTGCGCAGGATGGTTTCCACGTCCAGCACCTGGGCCAGGCGGCCCGGCTCGCCGTTTTCGCCATCGAGGCGGGCGATGCTGGTGACCATGCCGCTGCCGGCGCTCTTTTCGGCCGACATCACCTGGCTCCAGTCGAGACGCACGATTTCCTCGACGCTCTCGACAGCAAAGGCCTGGGTGGTGCGGGCGAACTCGGTCACCAGCATGATGTTCAGGCCGGTCTTCGGCTTGACGCCGGCAATCGCCGGCAGGTCGAGCACCTGGATGATCTGGCCGCGCAGGTTGACCACGCCCAGCACGTGGGCCGGCGAACCGGCCACCGCGGTGATCGCCGGCATGGCGACGATCTCGCGGATCTTGAATACGTTGATGCCGAACAGTTCATTACGCTCGCCATGCTCGTCGCCGCCGAGGCGGAACAGCAGCAGCTCGAATTTGTTGGTGCCCGTAAGGTTGCTGCGCTCGTCGACTTCCTGCTGTACCGATTTCATATTTCGCCCTGGAGTGGTTTGATGCCGTCAGGAAAGCATTCTAGCTGCGAATTTGCCGAAAAGTGTAAAGACGGGCTCAAAGAGGCATCGCTTTGTTGCTGTTCAGATCCAAAAAACCACGAATCAAGCGATATGCCTTCCAGACCCAGGCCACGCCCCATATCAGGAAGGCAAGCGGAATGCCGACCACGGTGGCGAAGATGATACCGCCGACAACCATCCACAGCACGTAATACCAGAACGAGCGGATCATCCAGCTGTGATGGCTGTAGATCATGCCGACCGTTTCCGGGCGTTTGATGTAGTTGACGATCACCGGCAGGATCGACAGCGTGCCGAGCGAGAAGAAGAAGGTGGCGGCGTGTACCAGGTAGAGGATACGCGCGAGTTGCTTGGCGTCTTCGGTATCGCCATCGAGTACGAGTTGTTGCGACATGCTGCTCTCCTTCTGGACGGCCCGGATTGATCCGGTATGCGCCGATTGTAGCAGCGGGGCGTGGCAATTTCGCCAACGCCCCCCAACCGTGCGCGGCTTGCGCGGACGGGCTATCCGAGCTGGGATTGGACCCAGGCGGCAATCCGCCCGGCGTCCATCGCCCCGGCCTGGCGCGCGACTTCGCGTCCGCCCTTGAACAAGGCCAGCGTCGGAATGCTGCGGATCGCAAAGCGCGCCGACAAATCCTGGGCGCGCTCGGTATCGACTTTCAACAGGCGCAACTGCGGCTCCAGGCGCTGCGCCGCCTGCGCGTAATGCGGTGCCATCATCTTGCATGGCCCGCACCATTCGGCCCAGAAGTCGACCAGCACCGGAATGTCGTTGCGGCTGATGTGACGCGTAAATTGCTCAGAGGTCGCGTCGAGCGGCTTCCCGTTGAACAGGGCTTGCGCGCACTTGCCGCAGACAGGGTTGTCGGACAGGCGCGCCGGCGCCAGGCGGTTGATGGCCTCGCATTGCGGGCAGACGATATGGATGGGGTCGCTCACTGGTTCTCCTCGGCTGGCATGGTTGCTGTTGCCGTGATTGTAAGCTGCCCGCAGCCCTGGCGTCGTCCGCGCGCATTGCCGTGGCGCGAGCCCAAGCATGCGCCACGGGGAGGGCGCCGCGCGTAGAATCGGTCTTACCATTATTGCAAAACGCCGCATGAGCAAACCTGAGCACGCCTCTACCCACCTGATCGGCTGCGCCGGCTGGAGCATCCACAAGGATGCCGCCGACGCTTTTCCCGTCGAAGGCAGTCACCTCGAACGCTACGCCGCCGTGTTTCCGATGGTGGAGATCAACACCTCCTTCTACCGGCCGCACCGGCCCCAGACCTATGCGCGCTGGGCCGAGAGCGTGCCCGACGCTTTCCGCTTCGCGGTCAAGGTGCCGCGCGCCATCACCCACGACGCCGCGCTACAGGACGTCGATGCCATGCTGGACAGCTTCGCCGCCGAAGTGAAGGCGCTGGGCCACAAGCTGGGCGCGCTGCTGGTGCAGTTGCCGCCCAAGTTCGGCTTCCACGACGTAACCGTGCGCGATTTCTTCCTGCGCCTGCAGGCGCGTTTCGATTGCATGGTCGCCTGCGAAGGGCGCCATCCGAGCTGGTTCAGCGACACCGCCACCGAACTCTTGCGCGAGCGCGGCGTCACGCGCGTGATCGCCGATCCGGCAGCGGGCCAGCCGGGGCCGCACGTGCCGACCACCCAGGACGTCTACATGCGCCTGCACGGCACGCCGCGCATCTATTATTCGGCCTATTCGCGCGCATTCCTGGCGGCCCTGGTGCGCGAGCTGGACGGGTACAGCGCGGCCGGGCGCAGGGCCTGGGTCGTCTTCGACAACACAGCCGCCTTCGAAGCGGTGCCGAACGCGCTCGACGTGTTGCGTGCGTGCCGGGACGGAACACCCCTGACAGTGTAATACTGCGGCCATGGTCACGGCGACGTTCCGCTTCTATGACGAATTGGGCGACTTCCTGCCGCGTGAGCGGCGCGGACGGGAGTTCAGCAGGCCCTGCGCGCGCGCCGCCACCGTCAAGCACATGATCGAGGCGCTCGGGGTGCCGCACACCGAAGTCCAGCTCGTCCTTGTCAATGGCGAATCGAGCGGCTTCGATCGTTTGCTGGAAGAAGGCGACCGGGTCGCGGTGTACCCGACGTTTTCGACCTTTGACGTGACCGCGCTGTCGCGGGTGCCGCGTTTGCCGCTAGGCGAAGAGCAGGCGCCGCCGCGCTTCGTGGCCGATGCCCATCTCGGCGGCCTGGCGCGCCTGCTGCGCATGGCCGGCTTCGACACCCTGTACGACAACCATTACGGCGACGACGAGATCGTTGCCATCGCGGCCGAAGAGGATCGCGTGGTCCTGACGCGCGACCGCGAGCTGCTGAAGCGCCGCGCCGTCGTCCACGGCTGCTACCTGCATGCGATCAAGCCGGCAGAACAATTCCGCGAACTCTTCGACAGGCTGGCGCTCGCCGCCAGCGCCCGGCCGTTTTCGCTGTGCCTGCACTGCAACCTGGCGCTGCGCGCGGTCGACAAGGCCTTGGTGCTGGACGAATTGCCGCCCTCGGTGCGCGTGCTGCACGACGAATTCAATACCTGCGACGCCTGCCGGCGCGTGTTCTGGAAGGGGTCGCACCACAAGCGCATGTGCGCCTTGCTCGACGCGGTGGCGGGCGGCGCACGCGCGCCCGATGGAGACCCGGCATGAACGGCGCGGCTGTCAACCTGCCTTTCCCGGTGCGCGTCGAATGTCCGCCCGGCGCCTGCAGCTGCGATTACGAACGGGTGCTGGCCGATCCGCAGGCCGACCACCGGCCGCTGGCGATCGACCGCAAGCAGGAACAGAACCTGATCGCACGCATCGAACGGGTGGACAGCTATGCCGACCTGCAGCACGTACAGGCCCTGATCCGCAAGAACGTCGGCGCGGAACTGCGCATCGAACCGGGGCCGAACGAAGTGCGCACGGTGCGCGGCATCATCGTCGTGCTCGAGGACAAGCCGGGACTGTGCAGGAAAGTCAGGCAATCGGTGCCGGCGGCGGTGCGCCGCTTGCTGCAGGAACGGCCCGAGATTGCCTACGCCATCCTGGACGCGCACGATTTGTTCGGCCGCCCCTGAACGCTTACATCTTGACCAGGTATTTCAGGATGAAGCCGACCACCAGCGAGGCCGCCATCAGCAGCGACAGGCCGCCGTGCAGCGCATCGCTGCCGATCGACACCTCGCGCGACATTTCTTCCTTGCTGATCTTGCCGGCGCGCGTGAGCACGACCGGGCGCAGCAGTCCCTGGATACCGAGCACGATCAGGCCGAATCCGACCAGCGATTCGCCGACCAGGCCGCGCTGCATGCCGAGGAACAGGCCGCTGACGCCGAGGATCATCCCGAACAGGAACCAGAAAGCGCGCGAGCCGGAATAGCGGTTGAGTTTGGAGAAGTCCATGCGTTGAATGAGAGCGTAAAGCTGGACATTATAGCGGCGCGCCAGGCCGCCGCTGGCGCATCCGCCAGCGCGATCCGAACACGACCAGTGCCAGCGACAGCACCACCAGCACGATGCCGCCCCATTGCCAGGGCGTGATGCGCTCGCCCAGTCCGAACATGCCGGCCGCGATCCCGACCACCGGCACTGCCAGGCTGAACGGCGCGACGCGGTTGGCCGGATGGCGTTTCAGGAGTCCCGTCCACATCGCATAGCCGAGAATGGTGGCGAACCAGCCGAGGTAGGCGAGCGACGCCCAGGCCGTGAGCGAAAGGTTGCGCCAGTCCCAGCGCGTGGCGGGCGGATCGAAGGCGAGCGACAGCAACACGAAAGGCAGCACCGGCACCAGGCTGCTCCAGACCATGAAGGGCAGCACGTCGAAGTCCGGCGCCACGGCACGCGCCCGGCGCACCACGATGTTCGAGGCCGCCCACATCGCCGCCGACGCCACCGTGAGCAGGAAGCCGGCCAGGGTGACGCCGGCGCCGCCGCGTGTGGCGAAGTCCAGGCAGAAGCAGCCCAGTCCGAGCGCGGCGATCGCCATCGCCGCTTGCAGGGGACGGCCGACGCGCTCGCCCAGCAGCGCGAAGCCGAACAGCGCGGTGAAGAAGACCTGCATCTGCAGGATCACCGAGGCCAGCGAAGCCGACATGCCGGCGCGCAGCGCCAGGAACAGCAGTCCGAATTGGCAGACGCCCTGGCTCAGGCCATACAGCAGCACCCAGCGCGCCGCCAGCCGTGGCGGGCGCACGAACAGGGCCAGCGGCAGGAAGGCCAGCAGGTAGCGCCCGGCGCCCAACTGGAAAGGCGTCAGTTCGCGCAGGCCCAGTTTCATGGCCACGAAGTTCGTGCCCCAGACCAGGACCACGCAACCGGCGGCGAGGTAGTCGCGCGCCGCCAGCCCTGCCGTGCCGGCTGGAGCAGCGATGGACTCAGTGCGCGTGGCCGCCCCCGAGGTAGGCCGCGACCACCTTCGGATCGTGCTTCAGGCTTTCCGCCGGGCCGTGCACCGAGATGCGACCGTTCTCCAGCACGTAGCCATAATCGGCCACGTTCAGGGCGGCCGCCGCGAACTGCTCGACCAGCAGCATCGTCACGCCTTCGGACTTCAGGCGCGTGATGATGCGGAACACCTCTTCGACCAGGATCGGCGCCAGGCCCATCGAGGGTTCGTCGAGCAGCACCACGTCGGGGTTCAGCATGACGGCGCGCGCCATGGCCAGCATCTGCTGCTCGCCGCCGGAGAGCGTTCCGGCCAGCTGTTCGCGCCGCTCCTTCAGGCGCGGGAAGAGTTCCATCGCCCGTTCCAGGTCGTGCGCCACGTCGCCTTTCGGCCGCGCACGGGTAAAGCGCGGAAAGGCGCCGAGCAGCAGGTTGTCGGTGACGCTCATGGTGGCGAACACGCGCCGCCCTTCCGGCGAATGGGCCAGGCCGCTGCGCGCGATGCGGTGCGAATCCAGCCCGGTGATGTCTTTGCCGTCCAGCGTCACCTTGCCGCCGCGCGGCTTGATCATGCCGGAGATGGCGCGCATGGTGGTGGTCTTGCCGGCGCCGTTCGAGCCGATCAGGGTCACCAGGCTGCCTTTCGGCACGTCCAGCGAGATGCCGTGCAGGACCTGCACCTTGCCGTAGGCCGCTTCCAGATTTTGTATGCTCAGCATGCGTGTCTCCTGTCAGTTGCGGGCCGCGCTGGCGGTGGTCGCGGCGGGCGCCGCAGCCGCGGCAGGCGGGGTGGCGGCGGGGGCTTCGCTGGCGCCGCCCAGGTAGGCCTCGATGACCTTCGGATCGGCCTGCACGCTGGCCGGGTTGCCCTCGGCGATCTTCTGGCCGAAGTCGAGCACGGTCACGGTGTCCGAGATCGACATCACGACATCCATGTGGTGCTCGATCAGGATGATGGTGATGCCATGGTCGCGGATCTTGCGGATGATCGCCATCAGCTCGCGGATGTCGGGCGCCGTCAGGCCGGCGGCCGGCTCGTCGAGCAGCAGCAGGCGCGGGTTCAGGCCGAGTGCGCGGCCGATCTCCAGCAGGCGCTGCTTGCCGTAGGGGAGGTTGCGCGCTTCCTCGTCGGCGAGATCGGACAGCCCCACGAATTCGAGGATGGCCGCGGCGCGCTTCCTCGCCGCCGCTTCCTCGCGGCGCAGGCGCGGCGTCTTCACCATGGCGTCGAAC
>DAMABW010000275.1:0-6594 GCA_031999925.1 Massilia sp.
AACCTCGACTGGGCGCTGCAGATGGAAGCCGACCGCATGACCGGTTCCTTCATCGCGCAAAAGGACCTGGACTCGGAAATGACGGTCGTGCGCAACGAGTACGAAAGCGGCGAGAACTCGCCCTCGGGCGTATTGGTCAAGCGCATGCAGAGCATTGCCTACGACTGGCACAGCTATGGCCGCTCGACCATCGGCAACCGCAGCGACATCGAGAACGTGCGCATCGCCAACCTGCAAGCTTTCTACCGCACCTATTACCAGCCGGACAATGCCGTGCTGCTGGTGGCGGGCAAGTTCGATGCGGATGCGACGCTGGCCAAGATCGGCCGTCTGTTCGGCGCGATTCCCAAGCCGAAGCGCACCATGCCGGCGTTCTGGACCGTCGAGCCGCAGCAGGATGGCGAGCGCAGCTTTGCTGTGCGGCGCCAGGGCGACATCCAGTTGGTCGTGCTGGGCTATAAGGTGCCTTCGGCACTGCACGACGACAGCGACGTCATGGCTTTCGCCTCGTCGATCCTGGGCGACGTACCGACCGGGCGCCTGCACAAGCAGTTGGTCGAGACCGGCAAGGCCAGCCAGGTCTTCAGCTTCGGCCAGACCGGCTACGCGCCCGGCCTGCAGATGATCGGCGCCGTGGTCAAGAAGGGCGAGCCGGTCGAGCCGGTGCGCGCGGCCCTGACCGAGGCGGTCGAAAGCTTCGCCGCCAAGCCGCCCACCGACGAGGAAATGGCGCGCGTGCGCCGCCTCTACGAAAACCAGATGGAGCGCAGCCTGAACGATCCGCAGCAGGTCGGCGTGGCGCTGTCGGAAACCATCGCCCTGGGCGACTGGCGTCTGTTCTTCACCGGACGCGAACGCATCAAGACCATCAGCGCCCAGGAAGTGGCCGACGTGGCCCAGCGCTACTTCCGGCGCGACAACCGCGTCACCGGCACCTTCGTCCCCGAGGATGCGCCGCAGCGCGCCACGATTCCGGCGGCGCCGAGCGTGGCCAGCATCCTGGCGCAATTCAAGCCGCGTACCTCGACCCTGGTGTCGGAAGACTTCGACCCGACCCAGGCCAACATCATGAAGCGTACGCAACTGACCACGGCGGGCGGCGTCAAGCTGGCCCTGCTGCCGAAGAAGAACCGCGGCGAAACCGTCACCGTCGATCTGCGCCAGCACATCGGCGACGAAAAGAACTTGTTCGGCACCGGCGCGATTCCCGAACTCACCGGCGCCATGCTGATGCGCGGCACCAGCCGCTTCACGCGCGAGGCGCTGGCGGACGAGTTCGACCGCCTGAAGATCAGCGGCGGCCTGACCCACTTCCAGACCACGCGCGAACACCTGCACGAGGCACTGCGCCTGGTGGCCCATGTGTTGAAGGAACCGGCTTTCCCGCAGGCCGAGTTCGAGCAGCTACGCAGCCAGGCCCTGGTCGGTCTGGAAGCGGGACGCGGCGAGCCGCAGACCGTGGCCGCGCGCGCCCTGGCCGAGCATTTCGATACCTGGCCCAAGGGCGACGTGCGCCACGCAAATACCTTCGACGAAGACATGGCCGAGCTGAAGGCGGCGCGCCTGGAAGACCTGGCCGACTTCCATCGCCGCTACTACGGCAGCGTGCCGGCCGAGATGGCGATCGTCGGCGACTTCGATGCCGCCGCCGTGACGCCGCTGGTCGACGAACTCTTCGGCACCTGGAAAGCCCGTGAAAACGTGGCGCCGGTGCTGCGCCGTTTCGACAACATCGCGCCGCTGAAGACGACCCTGAACACGCCGGACAAGGAAAACGGCGTGTATGTCGCGCGCCTGAACCTGGACCTGAACATCGACGACCCGGATTATCCGGCGCTGATGCTGGCCAACTACATCTTCGGCGAAGGCGGCCTGCGCTCGCGCCTGATGGACCGCATCCGCCAGAAGGACGGCCTGTCGTACGGCGGCGGCTCCCAGCTCGATGCCGGCGACCTGGACCGTGCCGGCAGCTTCTCGATCAGCGCGATCGCCGCGCCGCAGAACCTGGCGAAGCTCGACGCCGCCGTGCGCGAGGAACTGGCGCGCGTGCTGAAGGACGGTTTCACGGCGGCCGAACTGGGCGGCGCCAAGTCGGGCCTGATGCAGCAGCGCATCCAGACCCGCGCCGACGACGGCGCCCTGGCCGCCGGCTGGACCTCCTACCTGTTCCGCGACCGCACCTACGAATGGTCGAAACAGTTCGAGGACAAGCTGCTGGCGGTCACGCTGCCCCAGCTGAACGTCGCCTTCCGCAAGGCGATCGATCCGGCGAAGATGTCGGTGGTGCTGGCGGGCGACCAGGAAAAGGCCAAGCCCGCGCCATGAACCCCCGCGCCATGTTGCTTGTCATGCCACACGCATTGATGAAGAAGCGTCTTCCGGTTATCATGTTGCCTCTAAGCATCATTTAAGTGTGACCAGGAGTCGATGTACATGAAGGGCAATAACAAGGCGGACCAGGCTGCCATCTCGTTCGCTGGCAAGGTAGTGCTGGTCACCGGCGGGGCGAGCGGGATCGGGCGGGCGGCGGCGCTTGCCTTTGGCCGCGCCGGCGCAGCGGTCGTGATCGCCGACGTCTCGGTCGACGGCGGCCACGCGACGGCGGCGATGATCGTGGAAAACGGCGGCAAGGCGCTGTTCGTGCAGGCGAATGTCACGCGTGCGCAGGACGTCGAGATCCTGCTCGACAAGACCATCTACCATTACGGCCGTCTCGACTGCGCGGTCAATTGCGCCGGCCAGCAGGGCGTCAGTGCGCGTCTGGACGAGATCGCCGAAGAAGACTTCGACAGCCTGATGGGCGTCAACGTCAAGGGTGTGTGGCTGTCGATGAAATACCAGTTGCGCCAGATGGCGAAGCAGGGCGGCGGCGCCATCGTCAACCTGTCGTCGAGTTTCGGCCTGGTCGGCGCACCGTCGCAGGCGGCGTATGCGGCCAGCAAGCACGCGGTGGCGGGCCTGACCCGCAGCGCGGCGGCCGAGTATGCGCGGGAGGGCATCCGCGTGAATGCCCTGTGCCCGGGCGCGGTGCGCACGCCGATGCTGGCGCGCGTATTGGGTGGTGAAGCCTCGCTGGAAAAGAAATTGCGCGCCGCGCACCCGATGAACCGCTTCGCCGAGCCGCAGGAAATCGCCAGCGCCATCCTGTGGCTGTGCTCGGATCAATCCTCTTTCGTCACCGGCCACCAACTCACCGCCGACGGCGGTTTCACGGCAATCTGATCACGTAGGGTGGGTACTTGTACCCACCACGACATCTGCCAGCCACCTGCGGCTCATTCGCTCTCCAGCACCAGTCGCATCTGCTGCAACATCAACGCCGACCCGGCGCGCATCGGCACCGGCGCATTCACCGCGCGAAATCCGGCGCGCTCGTACAGGCGCAGGGCGGAGGAATTGCCCAGCGTGACGTCGAGTTCGACAAAGCGCATCTCGCGCTCGCGCGCCCAGTCGAGGGCGGTCTCGAGCAGGCCGCGTCCCACGCCGCTGCCGCGGCATTCCGGCGCCACCCACATCTGGAACAGATGCATCAGCTCCGGGTTGACACCATCCATTTTCGCCCACACCAGGCCGGCAGGCTTGCCGTCGAGCTCGGCCACCAGCGGGCAATCCTTGCCCGACACGGCCGCCGCCGCCAGGCGCGCCGCCCAGTCTTCGGCCGTGCGCGCGCTCTCGGATTCGAAGCTGCTGTAGAAGGCATCCGGCGCATCGGCCAGCGAGCGCAGGCGCAGCTCGCGGTAGACCGCCCACTCGTCCGGATACAGCGGACGAATAGTGGGCCTGCGGTTAGATGTATGCATGACAGGAAAAAGTAGTTTTTGTATTGCAACAATACTACCATGTCCCGCACATGTCTGTTCAATATGATGACGATCCGGCAAGCGTCACCGTATTCGTCAGTTCGCTCCGCCTTCCTTATTTCGGCCGCGGGTCGCGCAGGCGCGCATCCGGCGGAATCACGCGGCCCGAGCGGATGTCCTGCACCGCCAGCGCCACGGCGCGTGCGACATTCCGTACTTCTTCCTGGAAGTTTTTGTCGCGGTCGAGCACGTCATGGCTTTCGGCATACGACTCGTAGTAGCCGATGAAGCGGTCGAGCTGGCCAAAGCTGCCCGAATCGACCAGGCCCATCCAGTTGAGCCAATCCGACAGCGAACGGCGCGTGCCCTCGATGCCGGCGACGTCGCCGTGCACCACCAGCCCGAAGGCGCGTCCGGCGAGGTGCTTCGGATAATCCCAGCCGTCGAGCTCGATGCGCTTGGCGATCTCCGGGTCCTTGCCCTGGGTCGCGCTCGGGTCGGGGTTGCCGCCGTCGGCGCAGACCAGGCGGTCGATCATCAGCTTCAGGGTCGACGGTGTCTGGTACCAGTAGACCGGGGTCATGATGATGATGCCGTGCGCGGCTACCCAGCGCTCGTAGATCTCGTTCATCCAGTCGCCGGTCTGGCGTTCCGAATGGTTCGGATAGCAGCTGCAGGGCCAGTGGCACAGCGGCATCGCGGTCGAGACGCAGGCCTTGCACGGGTGGATGTGGCGGTCGTAGTCGGAAGTCAGGCGGCTCAGGTCGAGGATATCGGCGTCGATGCCCTGGGCAGCCAGGGTTTCCTTCGCCATGTTGGTCATGCGCCAGGTTTTCGAGATTTCGCTGGGGCAGGTACCGTCGTTGCGCGCCGAGGCATTGATGACCAGCACGCGGCTCGGCGTGCGCGGGTCTTTCTGTTTCGCTTCGGCGGCCAGCAGGCTGTCGCGGGCTGCCTTCCATTCGATCGACAAATCGTAGTCGGGGTCGGCGAAGCCGGGGCCGGCCTTGATCGTGCGCGGCGCCTTGCGCTTGTCCTGATAGGCCTGCCAGGCCACCTCCTCGATTTTCGCCAGTTCGCCTGCCACGGCCTCGTAGGCCGGATCGAAGAACTGCCCGATGAACTTGCGATGGAATTCGTCCCGCTCCAGCCTTGCGGGTGCCTGGCCCTTGCGCACCGTTGTCATGCCGCCTCCTTGATGTTGGACCCATTATCGAGGGAGCACAGCAGGGTGGATGTTCGTTGACGCACGGTCGCGGGCATAAAAAAAAGCGGGCGGCGCCCGAGGCGCTGCCCGCTTCATGCTACCGGCGAAAGGCTTACTGGCCGGCTGGCGCCGCGGCGGCGGTCGCTTGCGCGCCCGCAGGCTTGTTGAGCAGCGCGATCCACAGGCGTGCCGCATCCGACAGGCCGCCACCGGCTTTCACGCTCTCGAAGGTCTTGATCGCTTCGTCCTTGCGGCCGGCCTTGGCTTGCGCCGCGCCCAGGCGCAGCTTGGCTTCGTCGGGCTGCTTCAGGCCGCCCTTGGCGATGCCTTGCTGGATGAAGCCGATGCCCTTGTCGTGCTGGCCCATGGTGCTGTAGGCCCAGCCCAGGTTGACCAGGCCGGCGCCGGTCTTAGCCTTGGCGGCCGAGGCTTCGGTCGAGGCGATGTTCTTGGCGTCGTCGGCCGCGCTCTTGTTGGCGCGGTCGCGCAACTGGCCGTGGGCCTTGGCGTTCGCGCCCTTGCCCAGCACGCCGGCGGCATAGCCCGCGTCCAGCACGTTCTTCGCTTCGGTCGGGAAGCCGTCCTTCAGGGCGGTCTCGGCCAGGTCGACGTAGTCTTCCTCGCGCAGGGTCTTCAGGGCGGCGAACTCGAGACGCAGCACGGTCATGAAGTTGTCCTGGCTGAAGCCCGGCTTCTTGATGACGCCGGTGCGGATCAGTTCCGACCAGTATTCGTCGGTCGGATAGTAGGCCACCATCTTCTCGACCGCGGTGTTGTAGGCGGCCGTGTCCTTCGACTCGTGGGCGGCGCTCAGCAGCAGCTTCAGGTCTTCCTGGGTCGGGGTCTTGCCGGCCTTTTCGGCTTCGCCGACGACCTGCAGCAGCTGGGTCTTGGCGCCGCTGTAGTCCTTGCCCAGGTACATGGCGCGCACCAGCAGCGGACGCGCCGTGTTCATGTCGCCGCCCAGCGCTTCATAGCGCTTGAGCTGCTCGACGGCGGCAGTGTAGTTCTGTTCCTTGTAGCGGATGTCGGCGATCGCCAGCACCATCTTGGCTTGCGAATCCTTCGGCTCGAAGCCGGACTTGACCACTTCTTCGATGGCCGCGCTCAGGGCGGCATTGTCGCCGGCAAC
Source organism: Massilia sp. (assembly GCA_031999925.1). GTDB lineage: Bacteria > Pseudomonadota > Gammaproteobacteria > Burkholderiales > Burkholderiaceae_D > Telluria. The sequence goes on from DAMABW010000275.1 coordinate 6,140, forward strand.
CGAGGCGGTGACCATCTTCACGCGGTTGACCGCGTAGATTTCGTATGGCGTCTTGTTGGGCAGCGCTTCGGCCTGGGCGATGCGGTTCTGCAGTTCGGCGACGTTCTTCGCAGCCACGAATTGCTGGACCTGGGCCGAATCGATCAGTTTGTACAGTTCCGGGCGCACCGTGTTGGCTTGGGCCGCTGCGGGAGCATCGGCTTTCTGGGCATGGGCGCTACTCATCAGGGCAGGCGCGGTGTTCAGGCCGACGGCAGCCAGCAGCAGGCACAGGCGAGCGAGGCGGAAATGGGACATGAATGATCCTTCTAAAAAGATGAGCGGTAAAAAAGCCGCGGCAAGATGGCGTTTTTGCCAAGCTTGAACAAACGCGCATTGTCCCATAAAACGGCAAGGGACCTTGCGGCGCAATTGTGCCGCAAGGCGTGCCGTGATGGGGACGCGGTTACCTTGCG
>DAMABW010000276.1:0-6566 GCA_031999925.1 Massilia sp.
GATCGTTTCCACATCACACCCGGTTTTCTTTGCCAGTTCGCCTATCCTCACGATGCCTCCCCAGTCGACTTGACCCTGTAGCGACTACAGGGTTTTAAATGGCACTCTACCTCAAGTGAGATTGCCATGCCTGCCTGCTGCTCCGGAGGGTGTTCCTCCAACAAACCGCCCGTCGATCCAACATACCGCCGCATCCTCTGGGTGGCCCTGTGGGTCAATGCCATCATGTTCGCTGTCGAGCTTCTCGGCGGGGTCCGGTCCGGATCGGTATCGCTGCTCGCGGACGCCGTCGATTTCTTCGGCGATGCCGCGAACTATGGCGTGTCCTTGTTCGTGCTCGGATTGGCGCCGATATGGCGTTCACGCACGGCTTTGTTCAAGGGCATCACGATGGGCGGATATGGCATGTTCGTCCTCGCGGCAGCAGGCTGGAACTTGCTCAACGCGACCGTTCCAACCCCAGCGACGATGGGCGCGGTCGGCGCCCTGGCGCTGGCATCGAACCTTGGCGTGGCACTGCTGCTGTATGCGTATCGAAACGGCGACGCCGACATGCGCTCGGTCTGGCTATGTTCGCGCAACGATGCGATCGGCAACGTCGCCGTGATGCTGGCTGCGCTCGGCGTCTTCGGTACCGGCTCAGGCTGGCCAGACATCGTGGTCGCGTGTGTCATGGGCCTGCTGGGCATCTCGGCTTCACGAACCGTCATCAGGCACGCGCAAGACGAACTACGCAAGAAGGCTGTCCAGCCAGCGCCGCTCGAAGCCCAATCGCATTGAACCGACGCCGGGCGTGTTCGGTCACGCTTTCCGGTGTCGTCTGGATTATGGCGGCGGCGGCTCAGCCGAAGCGTGCGATGCGCCCGGCCAGGCCGCGGTGCAGGTTGGCGCGGTCGGCCGGGTTGGCCAGGAAGCCCGCGAGCACCCGTTCGTACAGGGCCAGGTGGTTGCCGTATTGGCGCTGGCGCATGGCGTCGGGCCGGCGCAGGAATTTCAGGACGAAATAATCGGCCAGCAAATCGCCCTGCGCTTCCATGTTGTAGTCGGCCAGGGTCGCGCCTTCGCGCAATGCGTAACTGTATTCCAGGCCAATGCGTACTGCGCCGCGCAGGCGCACCGGGTAGCCGAGCTGGTGCTGCCAGACGTGCACCATTTCGTGCATGAACCAGTGCTGGCCGGTCGTGCTCGCCTTTGAGTAGTCGTCGAGAAAGCAGGAATGGTGGAAATACATGCTGCCGTTCGGCGTCATGCAGCAGTTCTTCGGCTGGAAGGGCATGTAACGGCGGCTGTGGATGCGCACGCGCCGGTAGTCGATGGCGTTCACGAACAGCAAGGACGCCAGCGCGATTTCGCCTTCTGTCAGCGGACGCCACCTGATACGCATAGTTAAGCTGCTTTCTTGTTACACGAAAACGCGTCGTAGGTGAATTCCGATCTATCGACGGTGCTGGGATTATAGAGGACGACGATTGATGACCCCCAATCCGCCCCCGGCCAGGCCAGGCCAGAATCGGCCACTTGTTTAACTTACAACGGAGGCGGAATTGGCTATCGACGCGTACTTGAAGATCGAGGGTATCAACGGAGAATCGGAAGACGACAAGCACAAGCAGTGGATCGAGGTCAGCAACGTTATGTACGCGATCCGCCAGCCGAGAGCCGAGGTGCTATCCACAGCGGGAGGACACACCAGCGGCAGGGCCGAGCTTTACCCCGTCACCTTTCGCAAGCTTGCCGATATCGCTTCGCCTGTGCTGCTACAGACTTGCGCCGCCGGCAAGACCATTCCGAAGGCAGTCTTCGAGTTCATGCGGGCCGACGGTGACGGCAAGCCTATCCCCTACTTCAAGATCGAGTTGGAGAACCTGATGATTGCGAACATCACGCCTGACAGCGGCGATGGGGGGATCATCAGCGAACGGGTCCACCTGGCATACGCAAAGATCAAATGGAATTACATGCGTCAAAGCATTCGAGGAGGTGCACAAGGCAACACGTCGGGCGGGTGGGATTGCAGTGCCAACAAAGTGTGCTAACAGGTGCCGATCATGCCTGCCCATTATGAAGGCGATCGAATGATTCTCTGCCCGCTCGACATAACAGACTTCAAGCACACTTGTGCCGTCGTCGTGTCGGGTGACGGCCCAAACTTCTGTGGCCACACACTGCTCCACATTGGCGATCGATGGTATGTTCATGTCGCCGGCGGTTACAGCGTACCGAAGTTCATGCATGCGGACGGCTACCAGCGGTACTTGAAGGAGAACGGCAAACGCGAGATACGACGCTGGATTGTCAAGCTGCCCAATCCTCAAGGCGCACATCAGAAGTTGCATGAACTGCTAGAGAAGCCGTGGCTATGGGCTATCTTGCCGCATAACTGCGCGTCCTTTGTAGAGGAAGTTGTACAGGCAGGCGGCAGCAAGGCAGGCATGTACTTCAACTGTCCTTCCGTGGAGCCATTTGCATGACTCGGAGAATCCTACTTTCACTCGGAGCCGGTTTCCTGGTCTGCTGGGCTGTCTGGCTCTCGGTCATCCTGAATGCGCCCGACCTGTACGTAGAACGCGCATTTGCCATCATCTTTTATGCGTCGCTCGCGACAACCATTGTCACCTTTCTCACTCTCTGGCTTTCGGAACATCTGGTGTCAAAAGCGGCAGGCAGAAAAAGGACTGAGGAGCCTTTCGCATGAAACGCATGTTCATTTCACTCGGCGTCGGATTCGTGGTGGTTGCAGTTATCTGGGTTTCCATATTCTTCTTCGATCCGGGAATGAATATTGAAAAGGCGTTCAACATCATTGTTCTCTCGTTCATCGGCTCGACAATCCTCACGGCACTAGTGCGGAGACCACGGAGCCGCCGCAAGAGTGAATAACAGCATACGGGTGGTGACGTCCACCTGTAACGCACCCCTTGCTTCAAGCTAACGCATGATGTGCAGACCGCCAGCGACTCAAGGACAACGACGAATTACACATTTTCAACCGCCTATCGCGCAAAACACCACTTCTGTCGCAGAGCGGATGAGTCCGTTTACCCCTTCCGTTACCTTGCCTATGTCAACAGCAACGCCAGGGAGGCGGTCGCAATGCAAGAAATATCGGGAAAACGACGTCGTACCGCTGTTTGGCTGCTTTCGCTGCCGTTGCTTGGGCCATTCACCGCTTCGCGCGCGCGCATAACCGGGCATGATGTCGATGTCGATGAAGCGGTCGCCACAGCGGCGGCCTCATTCATGGCCGATGCGCGCGCGGTTGGCCTGTCCGTCGGCGTCATCCACGCCGGCAAAACCTCCAGCTACCACTTCGGCACTGTCAGCAAGCACCGTCGAAGTTTGGCCAACGATCGCACTATCTATCCGATTGCATCACTCACCAAAACCTTTACCGGTACCTTGCTTGCACAGGCGCAGTACGAGGGCAAGCTGAAACTCGACGACGATATTCGCAAGTATCTGGACGAGGATTACCCAAACCTGGCGTTCGAGCAAAAACCGATCCTGGTGAAGCACCTTGTGAACCATGTATCCGGCCTACCGGGTCTATTGCCGGACAAGCGTGAGGCAGCGCCTTCTTTCCAAAGTGACACGCCCTATCCTGAAAGACTGCACAAGCTCGTCGCCACGAGTACACGCGCCGACTTTTACGCGGATCTGCATCGGGTGAAACTGACGGCGCCCCCTGGCACACGATTCCGGTATTCGAATGCGGGAGCCCAGCTTGCCGGGTACATCCTTGAACGACTTTACGGTGTTGGTTTCGAAATGCTGGTGCAACAGCGCATCGCTGCGCCGCTCGGCATGCGTGACACTTTCATCACGCCGAATACAGAGCAGAAATCGAGGTTGGTGGATGGATATGACGAAACCGGTAGGCCGCAGCCCTATTTCCCGGAACAGAGTCAGGCTGCCGGCGCCCTGAAATCGAGCTTGCCGGACATGCTGGCCTATGCGCGCTGGCATATGGCAGAACACGATCCGGCCATACGCCTGTCGCATCAGCCAATGGATCGGGACGGCGATTATACGGCCGGGTTGAACTGGCAGCTATTGCGCAAGGATGCCGACCGGGTTGTGTTCCAGGATGGTTCGCATCCCGGTTTCGCCTGCCTGATGGTCCTCTATCCTGAGCGCGGTCATGCGATCGTTCTGCTCTCGAACGAAATCGACAGCGGAACGATGGGGCGTTTGCGCGTGCTTGCCAATGGCATCACGACAGCCTTATATGCGGACGCCTTAACAGTCCCATGAATACAAGGTACCGATTGAAGTAACGCCACTGTGGCAGCAGGGCCATCGTGGCGTTGCTTTGGTCGAAGGGCGCCAGCGGTGCCCCTTCACAAGACTTACTGCTTGCGTAACGCCGCCGCAGCCTTCGCCAGCGCGGTGATCCGGTCCCAGTCGCCATTCGCCAGCGCATCCTTCGGCGTCAGCCACGAACCACCCACGCAGGCCACGTTTTTACACGCCAGGAAAGCCGGCGCCGTGTCGATCGAGATGCCGCCGGTCGGGCAGAAAGTCACGTCCGGCAGCGGGCCGCCGATCGCATTCAGCATGCCGACGCCGCCCGCCGGTACCGCCGGGAACAGCTTCAGTTGCTTGAAGCCGGCTTCGCGCGCCGCCATCACTTCCGACGGCGTCATCACGCCCGGCAGCAGCGGCAGGCCGCTCTTCTTCGCCGCGTCGATCAGGGTCGGGGTCAGGCCCGGCGACACGCCGAACACGGCGCCGGCGTCACGCGCCGCGACAAACTCTTCCGGCTGGGTCAGGGTGCCGACGCCGACGATGGCGCCTTCCACCTGCGCCATGTCGCGGATCGCCTGCAGGCCGTGCGCGGTACGCAGGGTGACTTCCAGCACGCGGATGCCGCCGGCAACCAGGGCTTTCGCCAGCGGCACGGCGTGCGCCGGGTCGTCGATGGCGATCACGGGGATCACGCTCGCCGAGCGCATGATGTCAAGTACGGTCATGGTGGTCATTATTTATTCGTCCTGAACAGGAAGTCTTCATCGGAGCCGGGCATGATTTCGCCGCTGTCGGCGCCTTCGTGCAACGGGGTGGTGGTGTGTTTCGGCGACGGCAGCGGGAAGGTCGCCGCGCCCTCTTCTGCCGCACTGCTGGAGTTGCGGAACATCGCGAACAGCTCGCGGCCCATGCCGATGTGGCTGGACGAGATGTCGGCGCTGGCCTGCTTGCGCCCGGCCCAGACTTCTTCCGGCACCAGCGCCTGCAGGCTGCCATTGGTGGCGTCGACGCGGATGATGTCGCCGTCGCGCACCAGGCCGAGCGGGCCGCCGGCCAGGATTTCCGGCGACACATGGATCGCCGCCGGCACCTTGCCGGATGCGCCGGACATGCGGCCGTCGGTGACCATCGCCACATGGAAGCCGGCGTCCTGCAAATTGGCCAGGGCCGGGGTCAGCGCGTGCAGTTCCGGCATGCCGTTGGCGCGCGGACCCTGGAAGCGGATCACGGCCACGAAGTCGCGGTTCAAATGACCGGCCTTGTAGGCATGCATGAAATCTTCCTGCGAATTGAAGGTCAGCGCCGGGGCTTCCACCACGTGGTGTTCCTTCTTGACCGCCGACACCTTCATGATGGCGCGGCCGAGGTTACCGTGCACCAGCACCATGCCGCCGTTGTCGCTGAACGGGTTGGTGTACTTGCGCAGCACGGCCTCGTCGCCGCTCTGCTCGGGCAGCTCGCGCCAGACCACCTTGCCGTCTTCGCCCAGGAAGGGCTCCATGCAGTGCTTGCGCAGGCCGTGGCCGAGGATGGTGTTGACATCCTCGTGGGCCAGGCCGGCGTCGAGCAGTTCGCGGATCACGAAGCCCGGGCCGCCGGCGGCCTGGAAGTGGTTCACGTCGGCGTCGCCGTTCGGGTAGATGCGGGTCAGCGACGGCACCACTTTCGACAACTCGTCGAAGTCGTTCCAGTCGATGACGATGCCGGCCGCGCGTGCGATCGCCACCAGGTGCAGCGTGTGGTTGGTCGAGCCGCCGGTGGCGTGCAGGGCGACGATGGCATTCACGATGCTCTTCTCGTCGACGATGTGCCCGACCGGCATGTAGTTGCCGCCCTGCTGGGAGATGGCGACGGCCTGGTGCGACGAGGCGGCGGTGAGCGCATCGCGCAGCGGCGTGCCCGGCGTGATGAAGGCGGCGCCCGGCAGGTGCAGGCCCATCATCTCCATCAGCATCTGGTTGCTGTTGGCGGTGCCGTAGAAGGTACAGGTGCCGGCGCCGTGGTAGGACGCCGATTCGCCTTCGAGCAGTTCTTCGCGCGTGGCTTCGCCCTTGGCGTAGCGCTGGCGGATCGCCGCCTTTTCCTTGTTCGAGATACCCGAGGTCATCGGGCCGCCCGGCACGAACACGGCCGGGATGTGGCCGAAGTGGAGCGCGCCGATCAGGAGGCCCGGCACGATCTTGTCGCAGATGCCGAGGTAGAGCGCGGCGTCGAACATGTTGTGCGACAGCGCGACGGCGGTCGACATGGCGATGGTGTCGCGCGAGAACAAGGAGAGCTCCATGCCCGGCTGGCCTTGCGTGACGCCGTCGCACATG
>DAMABW010000277.1:0-1953 GCA_031999925.1 Massilia sp.
TCCGGAGGCGAACGTGGCGCCGCAGGTGCGGGTCGACATCTCCGGTATCGACGACAAGGCCATCGAGGCCCTGGGCGGCTCGACCGGCGCCGGCGTGGCCAGGGTGTCGGCCAAGCTGCTGGGCACGGTGCGCGCCTCGGATGCGGACGTGTTCGGCACCCAGTTGAACGAACTGATCGCCACCTCGAAGGGCCTGGACCCGGCCAAGCTGCGCTCGGGCGGCCTGCTGTCGCGCGTGACGAACATGTTCGGCTCGGTGAAGGAAAAGATGCTGTCGCAGTACCAGGTGGTCGAGTCGCGGATGGACACCCTGGTCGGCGAGATGACGCGCCACGCCAACGTGCACCGCAAGCGCATCCAGGATTTCGACGAGATGTACAAGGGCCTGGAAACGTATTACCAGGGCCTGGACGCCGACGTGAAGAAGGGCGAAGCCTGGGCCGAGCGCCTGCGCCAGGCGGTGGCCCAGCAGGCCGCGCCGACCAACGCCTTCGAAGCCCAGCAGGCCACCGAACTGAAGCGCCGCCTGGAACGCCTGGAAAAGCGCATCGACGACCTGCGCCGCGCCATGCTGATGGCCACGCAGATGGTGCCGCAGATCCGCCTGTCGCAAGACAATGCGCGCGCGTTGACCGACACCTTCACCGACATCGTGAATGTCTCAATCCCGGCCTGGCGCAACGTGTTCTCGCTCTACCTGCTGCAGCTCGAAGCCAAGCAGAGCGCGGCCGTGGCGAACGCGGCCTACGACGCGACCGACGCGGCCTTCCGCGCCCAGGCCGACATGCTGCTGGAAAATACCGAAACCGTGGCCCGCGCCAAGCAGCGTTCCCTGGTCAGCCTGGAAACCGCCCAGCACGTGCAGACGCAACTGATCACCGCGTTCGACAAGCTGGAACAGATCTCGAACGAAGGCCAGCAGCGCCGCAAGGACGAGCTGCCGAAGCTGCAGGAGTTGGAGCGCGAGCTGATCGCGCGCTTCTCGCCGGGCGGGGCGTAAGCGGGTTGCTACGCTCGTGCAAGCGGGCGAGAATATTCATTTCACCATACAAGGAACCTTCATGTCGACGACGCTCGAAACCGGCCATCGCATCAACCTCGAAAAAACGGCGCCTGGCCTGAAGCGCGTTCGTATCGGTCTGGGCTGGAAGGTCAACGCGGCCGACGGCCAGGCCTTCGATCTCGACTCATCGGTCTTCCTGTGCCGCAAGGACGCGAACGACGATCCGGTCATGATCAGCAACGCCCACTTCGTCTACTACAACCACACCACGTCCCCGGATGGCGCGGTGGTGCACTCGGGCGACAACCGCACCGGCGACCGGGATGGCGACGATGAAGTCATCACCGTCGACCTGGCCCGCGTCGACCCGGCGGTCATGGAAATGCCGATCGTGGTCACCATCCACGACGCCGAGGTGCGCAAGCAGAACTTCGGCCGCGTCTCCGGCGCCTACGTGAAAATCTACAACGACGAGACCGGCGAGGCGATCGCGCAATACGACCTGACCGAAGACTACTCGGACAAGACCGCGCTGCAGTTCGGCTCGCTGTACCGCCGCGACGGCGAATGGCGCTTCCACGCCGTCGGCGCCGGCTTCAAGCTGAACCTGGCCACCTTCATCCGCAAGCTCGGCGGCACCGTCTGAGACGGGCCCGCGCCGCCCAGCCTTGCCGCAATCGACGTGCCGAGTAGGGGATGACTGAGCGATGACGCAGCAGAAGCCCAAGGCATTCGATTTCGGCGCGGAGGCGGAGCCGGTCTCGGCGCCGGCGCCTGGTCCGGCCTCCAGCCCGGCCGGCCCGCAGGCCTTCGACTTCGGCGAGGTCGAGGAAGCGCCTGCGCCCGTCGCTCCGCCCAAGGTCCTGTCGTTCGACGATCTTCCCGCCGTGCCGGCGGCCTCGGACCTCACCCGCAAGGCCGCACCGAGGGCCTTGTTCGACAGCGAAGAC
>DAMABW010000277.1:1963-6557 GCA_031999925.1 Massilia sp.
GCAAGCGCCAGTGCCGACTATCCGACCCTGTACGCCCAGGCCGAAGGGCGCTTGGCCATCCTGTTCCGGCGCATCCTGCCGGTGAAACTGTCGCTGGTCACGGACTGGGCCGAGGAACCCTTGCTGGAGCAGGCCGCGCTGCTCCAGCCCATCACCGAACTGGTACTGAAATTTACGCAGATGGGTGTGCCGGCGCAGCTGGACGCCGCGCTCGAGAGCACGCGCGCGCCGACCGGCATGTTCGGCAAGCTGTTCCGCCGTTCGCAATCGCCGGCCGAGTTCAAGCCGGCGCTCACCGCATCGCGCGCGCAACTGCTGCAGCTGATGGCCGACAGCGAAGTCGCCGTGCGCAACCTGGAAGCGTCGGCGCAGAACCTGGGCCTGCACGGGGCGGTGCTGGCGGTGGTGGCGACGCTCGCGGCCAACTCGCCGGACGCAGCCTTGCTCGATGCGCTTACCCAGCGCCGCACATTGATCGGACAGGCGGTGCGCCAGGCGGAGCTGTCGATCCTGCAGATGGGGCAGGTGCGGCAGCAGGCGGCCGAGCTGATCGCGCAGGTGTCGTCGTTCCTGACGGTGACCTTGCCGGCGCTGGAGATGGCGCAGGCGCAGGGCGGCGCGTGATGAAGCACATGAGCGCACATGAGCGCGCATGAGCGCGCCACCATTTTGCCAGGCAGGCTGCCCGGCTAGGCCAGCAGCCTGATCAGGGCCTGTGCGGCTTCTTCGGACGACGCCGGATTCTGGCCGGTGACCAGCTTGCCATCGGTGAGCACAAACGATGCCCAGTCGGCGCCGCGTTCGTACTGGCCACCGTTTTGCTTGAGCATGTCTTCGACCAGGAAAGGCACGACCTCCGTCAGGCCTACCGCCTCTTCTTCGGTGTTGGTGAAACCGGTCACGCGCTTGCCCTTGACCAGCGGCTGGCCATCGGCGCCTTTCACGTGCCGCAGCACGCCTGGGGCGTGGCAGACGACGGCAACCGGCTTGCTCGCAGCGGCCATGGCTTCGATCAGCGCGATCGAGGTCTTGTCCTCGGCCAGGTCCCACAGCGGGCCATGGCCGCCAGGATAGAAGACGGCGTCGAAGTCGGCCGCCTTCACCTCGGCCAGCTTGCCGGTGGACGCCAGCACGGCCTGGGCGGCGGCGTCGTCCTTGAAGCGCCTGGTCGCATCGGTCTGCGCATCCGGCGCGTCGCTTTTCGGGTCGAGCGGCGGCTGGCCGCCCGCGGGCGAGACCACGGTGATCGCCGCGCCCGCATCCTTCAGCGCGTAGTACGGTGCGGCGAATTCCTCCAGCCAGAAGCCGGTTTGCTTGCCGGTGTTGCCCAGTTGCGCGTGCGAAGTCAATACCATCAAGATGTTCATGTGATGCTCCTGTAGACGTGTCGTCAGTCGGCGACGTGGATGATGAGCTTGCCGAAGTTCTTGCCTTCAAGCAGACCGATGAATGCTTGCGGCGCGTTCTCGAGACCTTCCACGATATCCTCGCGGAACTTGATCTTTCCTTCCTGGAGCCAGCTGCGCATCTGGCCATGGAACTCGCCGTAGCGCGAACCATAGTCGTCGAAGATGATGAAGCCCTGCATGCGGATACGCTTGGTCAGGATGGTGCGCGCCAGCAGGCCGATACGGTCGGGACCGTCGGGCAGGCCGGTAGCGTTGTAGTCGGCGATCAGGCCGCATACGGGAATGCGCGCCTTGGTGTTAAGCAAAGGCAGCACGGCGTCGAACACGGCGCCGCCGACGTTTTCGAAATACACGTCGATACCGTCCGGGCAGGCCGCGGCCAGCTGTGCGGCGAAGTCGGGAGCGCGGTGATCGATGCAGGCGTCGAAGCCGAGCTCGTCCACGACATAGCGGCACTTGTCGGCGCCGCCGGCGATACCGACCGCGCGCGCGCCCTTGATTTTCGCGATCTGGCCGACGAGCGAGCCGACCGCGCCGCTGGCGGCGGCCACCACCACTGTCTCGCCCGGCTGCGGCTGGCCGATGTCGAGCAGGCCCATGTAGGCGGTAAAGCCCGGCATGCCGAGCACGCCCAGGGCGCGCGAGGCCAGCCGCGGCTCATCGTCGAGCTTGTTCAGGCCGGTTCCGTCCGACAGCGCATAGTCCTGCCAGCCGCTGTAGCCCAGCACCAGCTGGCCGGCCGCGAAATCCGGATGGCGCGACGCTTCCACGCGCGAGACGGTGCCGCCAACCATCACGGCGCCAACCTCGACCGAGGCGGCATAGGACTTGGCCGCGCTGATCCGCCCGCGCATGTAGGGGTCGAGCGACAGGTACAGGGTGCGCAGCAGCACCTGGCCCTCTTGCGGTTGCGGCACCGGCGATTCGGTCATGCGGAAGGTGTTTGCATCGGGTGCGCCGTGCGGGCGCTGCTGCAGCACCAGGGCGCGGTTCATGGCGTTAGTGTGTGGCATGTTTGTTTCTCCGTTGTGAGAGCGTGGTGCGGGTTATCGCTGCGGCGTGGCTTCGAGCTTCGTGATATCCAGGCCCTGCGCCGCAATCCGCTTTGCCAGCGCGTCATAGGCGGCCTGGTCCACCGTCGGGGTGCGTGACAAAATCCACAGGTAGTCGCCTTTGCGGTCGCTGACGGCCGCGAGCCGGTAGTCGGGATCGAGGTCGATGACCCAGTAGTCGCCCCATACCATCGGGATGAAGGACAGGATGGCCGGTGCGAACCGTACCTCGAGCTTGGGCGAGTCCGGACCGCCGGGCTGGCGCGCGACCCCTTCCGCGCTCTTTTCCGATCCGTCCGCCTGGCGGCAGCGGTTCACCACCTTGACTCCTCCGTCCGGCAAGACAGAATAGGTCGCGCTCGTGTTGCTCACGCAATCGCGCTGGAATCTGTTGGGGAACTTTGCGATCTCGTACCACTTGCCCATGTAGCGGGGCACCTCCAGGGATGGGATCGTGGTAATCGCAGGCGCGGCTTGCGTGGGTCGGGCGTCTTGCGCGCTTGCAGGCATCGCATGGGCGATGACGGCCGAGAGCAGGAAGGGCAGGATGGCGTTCATGTGGCTCCGCTGGATTGGGGGATGAACGATCGCGCGGGCGCCGTTGCCTGGCTTGACCGTTCTTGCCAGCGTATTCTACTGACCCGACTGTAGGCACGGTGCACGCCATCGTTGGCCCGAAAACAAGAACGCCACCCGAAGGTGGCGTTTGCCGGGCAGCGCTGCCGAATTCTCTGCCGCGGCTGAAGAGGGCGAAAAGAAGAAGGCTTTGACAGGGCGTTCACTTTTTCTCGGGATCGTGACCCCAGTTCATCAGCGAATAGCGCCAATCGCTCGATGCCGGATCGCTCTTGGTCGGTCCCTGTGCCAGGTGCCGGTGGATGTACCCGACCACCTTGCGCATGTGCGCGATGTCTTCCGCATTCAAGTCCCGGGCATGCCGGTGCAGCAGTTCGACGATGCGGCGTCCGGACTGGTGCCCGGTCGATTCGGCATTGCCGTGCTTCTGGCCGACACGCTTGGAATCGTCGGTGTCGAGCCACTTCTCCAGTTGGGCTGGCGTCATGTTCACCGCCTGCTTGAACTCCGCGACCGTCTTGGCTGCGTCCTCATCACCGGTGCCTGCTTGTTTTGACATGCTTACTCCAATGAACGTTAGTCCGGTAGACCATACCCCTTATTCAAAGTATCACGAACGCAGTTTTTATTGGCGCACCAGAAAAGCACGTACAAAAAAGCACGCACAAAACAAAAACGCCACCCGAAGGTGGCGTTTCTGTTTGCATGATAATTACCATGCTGAATTCTTGGTGGCCCGGGGCGGAATCGAACCACCGACACAAGGATTTTCAATCCTCTGCTCTACCAACTGAGCTACCAGGCCAAGAGAGGCATGATTATAGCCAGCGCCTCGCGGCTCTGCAAGTCCCACTTGCAACTTTCTTTTGGCATTCTTTTCGCACCCTTGGGGCGGCCTGCGGCGTCCCGGCGAGATGCCGCTATATAATGCCTGGCATGACGACACCACATTCTTCCACTGCACAATCCCGCGTCAGCGATGTCTGCATCGTCGGCAATGGCGCCATCGCCAAGACTGCGGCCCTCGGTTTTGCCCAGGCAGGGCATAGTGTCACGCTGCTGGTGCCCGCGCCGCGGCCGGCATCCGACGATGCCCCGTCGGTCGCACCGGGCGCCGAGCGTCCGTGGGATGTGCGTGTCTACGCCCTGAACCATACGGCATACAACCTGCTGTCCTCGCTGAAGGTGTGGGGCGCGATGGACGCGTCGCGCATCGCGCCGGTCGATGCCATGGCGGTGAATGGCGACGGCAAGCAGGATGGCGCACTCGGCGGCAAGCTCGGCTTCGACGCCTTTGGCGCCCACACCGGCGCCCTGGCCTGGATCGTCGAGGACAGCAATTTGAATTGGGCGCTGGATGCGGCCCTGAAGTTCGCGCACAACGTGCAGGTCGTCAGCGGCTCCGCGACGCGCCTGACCTGCGGTCCCGAAGGCGCCCAGGTCGAGCTGGAAGACGGCCGCAAGCTCGATGCGAAACTGGTGGTCGGCGCCGACGGGCGCGACTCCTGGGTGCGCGGGCAATGCGACATCGGTATCGATTACCGCTCCTACCACCAG
>DAMABW010000278.1:0-6550 GCA_031999925.1 Massilia sp.
GCAGTTTGCACGGTATAAGGCCTTCCAGAAGCGCCTGCACGCCATCAAGCGCGACAGCCTGAACGCGCGCGACCGGACCAGCTACGACATCCTCGACTACGAACTGGCCACCGCGCTGCGCTTCGAGCCCTTCCCCGAGCACCTGCTGCCGATCAACCAGATGGACAGCATGCCAGTCACGCTGGCCAACTATGCCAGCGGCCAGGGCGCCCAGCCGCTGGCGAGCGTCAAGGATTACCAGGCCTACGCCAGCCGCCTGGCGCAGCTCGGTCCGTGGATCGACCAGGCGATCGCCAACATGCGCGAAGGGATCAAGCGCGGCATCACCAATCCGAAGCCGGTGATGGCGTCCGCCCTGCCCCAGTTCAAGCAGCTGGTGGCCGCCTCGCCGGAGGACAGCATCTATTATTCGCCGGTGAAGAACTTCCCGGCTGGCTTCTCCGATGCCGACAAGCGCCAGCTCACCAAGCTGTATGGCGACACCATCGGCGCCAAGCTCAATCCAGCCCTGGCGCGCCTGGCGAACTTCCTGGAAAAGGAATACCTGCCTGCCGCGCGCACCAGCACCGGCTGGGACGCCCTGCCGAACGGCGCCGAATGGTACAAGGTGCGCGTGGCGAGCCAGACCACGACCAATCTCACGCCCGAGCAGATCCACGAGATCGGGCTGAAGGAAGTGGCGCGTATACAGGGCGAATACGGCCGCACCGGCCCGAAGATGGGCTACAACGGCCCGGCCGCCGGCCTGCCGGCCTGGGTGTCGCAGCAGGCGAAGTACAAGCCGTTCAAGACGGACCAGGAAGTCATCGACGTCTACCGCAAGCTCGACGCCCAACTGCGTACCAAGTTGCCGGCGATGTTCAACCTGATGCCCAAATCCCCGCTCGACTTGCGCCTCGAGCCTGAGCTGAGCCGCGCCACGGCCTCGGACCACTACACCCCGCCGGCGGTGGACGGTTCGCGTCCGGGCGTGTTCTGGTCGGTGGTGAACGACCCGACGCAATACGGCAGCACCGGGATGGTCACGTTGTTCCTGCACGAAGGCCAACCGGGCCACCACTTCCACATCGCCCTGGTGCAGGAACTGGGCCTGCCGAACTTCCGCAAGTTCGGCGGCAACAACGCCTTTACCGAAGGCTGGGCGCTGTATGCCGAGACCCTGGGCAAGGACATGGGCCTGTTCGACAAGCCGGAAGATTACTTCGGCCACCTGAACGACGAGATGCTGCGCGCGGCGCGCCTGGTGGTCGACACCGGCATGCACACGGAGGGCTGGTCGCGCGAACAGGGCATCAAGTATTTCTCGGAGACGCTGGGCTACAGCGAAGCGGACTCGCGTGCGCAGATCGAGCGCTACATGGTGTGGCCGGGCCAGGCACTGGGCTACAAGATCGGCGCGCTGAAGATCGTCGAACTGCGCCGCCGTGCGGAGAGCGCGTTGGGCGAGAAGTTCGACATCCGCAAGTTCCACGACATCGTGCTGGGTGAAGGCACGCTGCCGCTGTCGCTGCTGGAGGCGAAGGTGGATCGCTGGATCGCCGAGTCGAAGTAAATAAAAGCTGGGGTCAGGTCTGACATTCGGACACGGCCTCAGCTATACCGCCAATCGCATGTTTGGCGCTAAGGCAGAGCTCGTGTCCGAATGTCAGACCTGACCCCGGCTTCTCCGGCTTCTTCGTTCACTGCCCCGTTTTCGGCTGCATCTTCCCCTGCTTCATCATCGTCGCGTTGCTGTCCATGATCGTTCCCCACAGCGCCTTGACCGATTCCGGTGTCGGATTCTGCTGCATGCGCAGCTGGGCCAAATCGATGCGCGCACGCGGATAGCGCGCCTGCGCCGCCTTTTCCAGCCAGCCTATCGCCTCCTCGCGCGCTTGCGCCGTGCGGTCCGCGTACAGCATCTCGCCCAACTCGGTCTGCGCCACCGGGAAACCCAGGCGCGCCGCCTTCAGGAACCACCCTTTGGCCTGTGCCCTGGCCTGGCGCCGTTGCGCGCCGCCCTGCCCCGCATCCTGCAAGGCGGCCAGCCCCAGCGTGGTCATCGCCACCACATTGCCCTTGGCGGCCTGGCGCCGCAAGGCCGCCATCTCGTTGCTGTCCGCCGCATGCGCGCGTGCTTCCAGCTCATGATCGAGCCCGGTCCAATCCGACTCGTCCATGTCGCGGTACCAGGCATCGTTGCCGGTGCTGCCGATCGAACCGATGCCGCGCGAGCGGCCGCTGGCGGCGCTTGAACGGGCCGCCAGTGGCGCCGCACCCGGACGCCAGCCCGGCGGCGGCAGGAAATAGAAATCGCCGGCCAGCGAAGACTCGAACCAGGGCTGCTGGTCTTCGCGGGTCTGGCGCCGCACCTGGTCGGACAGGGTGCGGAACAGGGTCTCGGCCGGCAGCCCGCGCTGGGTCAGCAGCCTGGCCAGGGTCTCGGTATAGATGCTGTGGCGGCGGCCGGCGCCGTCCTCGGCCAGCTGGCCCGGCGCGGTGGAATAGGCCACCAGGGTGCCGCGCGCCGCGCTGGATGGCGCCAGGCCCAGGTTCTCGTAGCTGCGCAGCTTGACCGGTTTCACCGGCTGGAAGGGGTTGTTGCGACAGGCGTCGAGGATCATTACGTTGACCGCCGACTTCGACAGCGCCAGCCTTTCGTGCAGGGCCTGCAGCGGAAAGGCACGCTGCCTCACGCCCTCTTCCCCGGTCACGACCATGTCGACCGGCAGCAGGTAGTTCTCGCCCTTGATCT
Organism: Massilia sp.; assembly: GCA_031999925.1. GTDB lineage: Bacteria > Pseudomonadota > Gammaproteobacteria > Burkholderiales > Burkholderiaceae_D > Telluria. Next base: position 2,735 of record DAMABW010000278.1, read on the forward strand.
GCATGCCGTGGCCGGCGTAGTAGACCACGGCCGACGCGCCGGCCGGCAGCCGCTCGGCGAAGCCGCGCGTGGCATCGAACATGCCGCTGCGCGTGAGATCCGTCTTCAGGGTGACGTCGAAGCCGGCCTGGCGCAGGCTGTCGGCGATCAACTTGGCGTCGGGCCGGGTGTTGGGCAGGCTGTTGGCGCCGTAGTCGCCATTCCCGATCACCAGCGCGTAGCGGTTCGTCATCGGCGCCGGCCCCTGTTTCTTCACTTGCGCCAGCACCGGCGCACATGCCAGCACCAGCAGCAGGGAAACGAAGAGATGCCGCATCATGGCGCCTCCAGAACCAGCACGTCGTCGACCAGGTTCGACCCCAACAAGGCGTTGCGCACGGCCTCGATGCGCTTGCGGTCGTCGACCACCAGCCAGAACTCGCCGCCGCTGCCCGGCCCCCAGACTATCTGGCAGCGCTGCCCTTGCAGCAGCTCGGCCAACTGCGCCATGTTCGTCGATGCGCGCACCACGATCTTCAGGTTGGCTGCGCGCTGCGCCGTGACCAGCGAACGGGTCGCGGGTTCGTCGGCCACACGCGGCAGCAGGCCCAGGTTCATCACCGTCTGCAGTCCCAGCAAGGCGATGACGAAGCCCAGCGCCGGCGAGAAGCCCCAGCTCCTTGCCCACTCGCGCCAGCCGCGCCGCTGCGGCTTTTGTTCGTCAGCGCGCGCAGCCGCCAGGCGCTGCTGGAACTGCGCGAAGCCGGCCATCGGATCGCGCTCTTCCACGTGCCGGCGTGCCGCGGCGGCGAGCGCCTGGGCGAACGCCAGTTCGTCGCGCGCCTCGGCATCGTTTGCCAGGAAAGCCTCGACGGCGGCGCGCTCGTCCACCGCCAGCGTGCCGTTGATATAAAAGGGCAGCGCCGCCCGGAAGCTGGCGCGTGCCTGTGCCTTGTCATCCATTCCGTTCTCCTCCGAAGTCGCCACCAAAGGCCCGTTCCAGGCATTCGCGCACGCGGCGCCGCGCATGGAACAAACGCGATTTCACGGTCCCTTCCGGTACACCGGTACGCGCCGCCACTTCTTCCAGGCCGCACTCTTCCACCGCGCTCCAGTACAGCGCCTCGCGCTGGCTGTCCGGCAGCCGGTCCATGCATTCGACCAGCGCCGCGCCGCGCTCGCGCTCCTCGATCAGTTCCAGCACGCCCCAACCCGGCGCCACGGCGGCATCGATGGCGTCGGGGTCCTCGACGATCACCTTGCCGCGCCGCCCCGTATGACGGCGCCAGTCGGCCACCTTGTTGCGCGCGATGCCGCACAGCCAGGTCGAAAACTCCGACACGCCCGTATACGCGTCGGCCTTGCGGAAGGCCACCAGCAAGGTATCGCTGACGATCTCCTCGACCGCGTGCGGGTCGTCCCACACCTGCGCACGCACATAGCCATACACGAGGGGCTGGTAGGCCGCGTACAGCCTGGCCGCCGCTGTATCGTCGCCGCGTGCGATCTGGTTCAACAGCATCCGCACTTCATGGCGGGGAAGGTTTCGCATTGTTTTTCAAAAAATATTCAAAAAAGATTGAACCGGCTCGAACCCGGCAGCGATACACGGGCACAGATGCTAACACCGACCCACCCTGACCAGAGGAGCCACCACCCATGAACACCCTGACCACCTCCACCCGCACCGTGCGCGGAAAAATCCTGCGCGACACCCAGGCCGGCCCAGGCCTGCTGGCGGTCGACGGCAACAAGATCCCGTTCACGCTCGAAGACCACTGGAGCGGCAGCACGCCGCCCCAGACCGGCGGCAGCGTCGACATCGGCTTCGACGAACTCGGCCAACTGCGCACCGTGCACCCGGTCGGCGTCGGCAAGGAAGAACTCGAGATCGCCGGCGAGCTGGCGCGCCAGGCCCTCGGCAAGGGCGCGCCGGTGCTGCGCGCGTCGGTGCGGAAGATCGGCACCCCGGTGCTGGCGGCGATGGCCATCGTCGCCATCAGCTGGATCTGGCTGCCGGCGGTGACGGTGCAGATCATGGCCGGCATGGCGCAAAGCGCCACCATGTTCGACGTGCTGCGCATGGCGAACGCGGGTGCCAGCCTGCAGGACTTCGGCCGCGGCGGCAGCGCCGGCCTGTATGGCCTGCTGTGCATCCTGGCGATGGCCGCACCCGCCCTGCCGGCCCTGTGGAAGCACCGCCTGGCGCCGCTCGGCTACTTCGCTCCGCTCGCTTTCCTTGCCGCCGTCGGCCTGGTCATCTACATGAAGATGAACGCCATGGCCAGCGCCGCCACCGAACAGATGCGCGGCCTCGGCGGCAGCGGCATGGGCGACATCGTCGGCGCCATGATGAAACAAGTGATGCAGGCCGTCTCGGTTGGTTTCGGCGTGTACGTGTCGCTGGCCGCCGCCCTCTACCTGGCCTGGATCGGCCTGCGCGCACTCCGTCAACGTTAATCCACCCTCAACCTTGTGAGCACATCCATGAAAAACACCACCATCCTCGCCGTCCAGATCGCCCTCGTCTTCAGCCTCGCCGCCTGCTCGAAAAAGCCGGAAGAAACGCCGGCCGGTGCGCCCGCCGCAGCAGCAGACGCAGCGCCCAGCCTGGCCGACCTGCAAAACCCGCAAGCCGTCAACAAGGCGGTTGCGGCCACGCTGCCGAAGGGCGACCCAGCCACGCCCCTGAGCGCCTACCGCAAGATCGACAGCGGCCACCAGGTCATGTTCATGTACTACGCGCTGTCGAACATGCCGGCTCCCTACGACGAGATCGCCAAAACCTATTCCGACGAATACCGCCGCACCAGCGACAGCTTCAAGCAGCGCGACATCCTGAAGGCACTGCAGCCGCGCATCGACGGCGAAATCGCCGGGGCGAAGAACGGCCGCTACGTCGTGGTCGACCAGCAGGACAGCCGCCTGCTGCAGCGCTACGACTTCGAGAAGAAGGCGTTTGCCATCAACGACTTCTCGGACGACCGCTACACCTTCTTCAACGACAACAGCCAGTACACGCTGGCCACCACCAACGCGGCCGATTTTGCCGCGTTCAAGGTGAGCGACGAAGCCAAGGCGCGCGAGATCGAGGGCTACCTGAGTGCGTACAAGCCGCTGCGCATGGAGACCTATGCGTATGCCCAGGACGCCGATCCGAGCAACCGCCGCATCAAACTGCAGGTCATGAAGGTGCGGCTGCTGGATGCGCGCGGCACGGTGCTCGCGGAGATGTAAGGATGGGATGGGCGGAAATACCCGCCCATCCGTTTATCTCAACCTGGCGCAGAACGCCTCGGCGCCGCCATCGATGATCGCGCCGCTCGGCCACATCCCCGTGGCCCGCCGCGCCTTTTGCAAGGCGGCAGCCAGTGCACCATCCCCGTCCACCGCATACACGAACACCGGCATCGACAGCGCCGCCGCGTCGGGCAGCAGGTTGCGGTTGGCGTCGAGCGTGCGTGCATCGACGTGCACGCCCACCGGCGCACCGACGCGTCCCTGCAAGCCGTTCAGCCAGTTGCGGTCCAGGCGTGGCGCCTGTGCGCGGCTGGCGACGAAGCGTGTCGCGCGCGAATTGCCCAGCGCCTGGGCGTTGCGCGGGTCGAGCACGATCAGTCCCAGGTAACCCTCGCGGTCGGCCTGGCGCGCACAGCGCAGGTTGGCTTCGAGCGGCGAGGTCAGGAACCAGTTGCCGTGCCCGACGTCGGCGCGCAGCTGCTGCACCAGCGCGCCGACATCCTGGCAGGCCGCCACCGTCTTGATCTCGGCGTTCAGCGTGCCCTGCGGATAGCTCGACGCCAGGCTGGCCAGGTCGCTGGCAAATGGCGGCGCCTC
>DAMABW010000279.1:0-6512 GCA_031999925.1 Massilia sp.
CGCTCGGCCAGCGCGGATGACACGCCCGGCACTTTTTTTACGGCACGCTCGATCTCACCGGTGATGCGGTCGATGACCTTCACATCGGTGCCCGCGATCTTGACGCCAACGGGGCTCTTGATGCCGGTGGCCAGCATGTCGATGCGGTTGCGGATGGGCGGAACCCAGACGTTCGACAGACCCGGAACCTTGACAATGCGGTCCAGCTCCTCGACCAGTCTGTCAGGCGTCATGCCGGCACGCCACTGGTCGCGTGGCTTGAGCTGGATCGTGGTCTCGAACATCTCCAGCGGCGCCGGGTCGGTGGCCGACTCCGCGCGGCCGGCCTTGCCGAACACACTTTGCACTTCCGGGACGGTCTTGATCAGGCGATCGGTCTGCTGCAAGAGTTCAGCCGCCTTGCCGACGCCAAGACCAGGCAGGGCCGAGGGCATGTATAGCAGGTCGCCTTCGTCGAGCGGGGGCATGAACTCGCCGCCCAGGCGTGACAATGGCCACACTGTCGCGGCAGCGATCAGGCCCGCAACGATGATCACTGTCTTCGGATACCGCAACACGCGTTCGAGCAGCGGGCGGTACAGCCAGATCAGACCGCGGTTGAGCGGATTGCTTTGTTCGTCCGGAATGCGGCCACGGATCAGGTAGCCCATCAACACCGGGATCAGCGTCACGGACAGACCAGCGGCGGCGGCCATGGCATAGGTCTTCGTGAAGGCCAGCGGCGCAAACAGCTTGCCTTCCTGCGCTTCGAGCGTGAACACCGGCACGAAAGACAGCACGATGATCAGCAGCGAGAAGAACAAGGCCGGGCCGACCTCGGCCGCTGCATCGCCGATCACACGCCAGTGTTCGTCGCCAGCGAGCTTCTTGCCCGGATGGGCGTGGTTCCACGCCTCGATATGCTTGTGGGCGTTTTCGATCATGACCACGGCTGCGTCGACCATCGCGCCGACCGCGATTGCAATCCCACCGAGCGACATGATGTTCGCATTCACACCCTGGTAGTACATGACCAGGTAAGCCGCAAGGATGCCGATTGGCAGTGACACAATCGCCACCAGCGCCGAACGCATGTGGAACAGGAAAATTGCGCAGACCAGTGCGACCACGATGAATTCCTCGATCAGCTTGTGTTCGAGGTTGGTGACTGCGCGCGTGATGAGGCTCGAGCGGTCATAGGTCGGCACGATCTGGACACCGGGCGGCAGGCTCGACTTGAGTTTCTCGAGCTTTGCCTTGACCGCGTCGATCGTCTCGAGCGCATTCTTCCCGGAGCGCATGACGATCACGCCACCCGCCACTTCGCCTTCGCCATTCAGCTCCGCGATGCCGCGCCGCATCTCCGGACCGATCTGAATACGCGCGACGTCACCAAGCCGTACCGGCACGCCGGCCTCGCTGGTTGTCAGGGGAATCTTGCGAAAATCGTCGAGCGATTGCAGATAGCCGGACGCGCGCACCATGTATTCGGCTTCGCCCAGCTCCAGTACCGAGCCTCCGGTCTCCTGGTTGGCCTTTTGCACGGCGTCGACGATCCTGGCGTGCGAAATACCGAAAGCACGCATCTTGTCAGGGTCCAGCTGGATCTGGTACTGCTTGACCATGCCGCCAATGCTGGCGACTTCCGACACGTTCGCGACCGCCTTCAGTTCGTATTTGAGGAACCAGTCCTGTAGGGCGCGCAACTGTGACAGGTCGTGCTTGCCGCTCTTGTCGACGAGTGCGTATTCGTACACCCACCCCACTCCGGTGGCGTCCGGCCCGAGCGATGGTTTCGCTTGCGGTGGCAGGCGCGACTGCACCTGGTTGAGGTATTCGAGCACCCGCGAGCGTGCCCAGTAGGGATCAGTGCCGTCATCGAACAGGATGTAGACGAACGAGTCGCCGAAAAAGGAATAGCCGCGTACCGTCTTCGCTCCCGGCACGGACAGCATAGTCGTCGTCAATGGATACGTGACCTGGTTTTCGACGATCTGCGGCGCCTGTCCCGGGTAGGTGGTGCGGATGATCACCTGCGTATCCGACAAGTCCGGGATGGCGTCGAGCGGCGTTTTCGACAAGGCCCAGACGCCCCAGGCCGTCAGGCCGACAGTGGCCAGCAAGACCAGGAAACGGTTGACGATGGACCAGCGGATCAACTTGGCGATCATTTGCCGTCTCCGCTACCGGCTTGCTTGTCCGCCGGCGTGATCGACGTGATCTGGTAGTCGCCCTCCGGGGTCTGGCGGATCTCGAACGTGACCTGGTTACCCACCGCGATATTGCGCGGCAAGCCGTCCGGCGGCAGTTTGAACGGCATCGTCATCGGCCCCCATTGCAGCGTCGGCATCGCCTCGTGCGACAGCGTGATACTGTCGGGATCGATCTTCTCGACGCGGCCGCGGCCATGATGCGCCGGGGCGGCAGCCGGTTTGGTGCCGTTGGCGGCACCGGCATCGCCCATGCGTGCGACCACGCCCTTGAGACTGGCTTCCGAGTCGACCAGGAACTGCCCGGACGCGACGACCTTCTGGCCGGACGACAGGCCGCTGCGGATCTCCGTCTGGCCACTGGCTTCGCTCCCCGTTTGCACCTCGACCGGAGCGAACCTCCCATCCTCGCTCGCAACGAACACGACGCTGCGGGTGCCGGTCTGGATCACGGCCTCGCTCGGCACCAGCAAGACGGCTTTGCGCGCAGCCGGTGTCAGGCTAACCGTTGCGAACATGCCCGGCACCAGCCGTCCCTCCGGATTGGCGAGCTCGATGCGCGCTTTCAGGGTTCTTGTGGCCGGATCGATTTCAGGCAGGATCGCGCCGACCTTGCCATGGAAGGTCATACCGGGCCAGGCGGCGGCGCGTGCCTCGACGGTGCTGCCTGGACGTACCTGGGCGGCTGCCGCTTCAGGAATCTCGGCATTCACCCAGACAGTGGACAGACCATTGATGCGGTACAGCGGCGCACCGGACATGATGGTCATGCCCTCGCGCACGGCAAGCTCGGCCACCACGCCAGACACTGGTGAGGTGATCGTCAAACGCGGATGAACCTTGCCACTTTTCTCTATTTGGCGGATCTGCTCCTCGGTCATGCCGGCCAGGCGCATGCGCTGGCGTGCCGCGTCGGCCAGATCCGCCGACATACGGCGTGCGGCCAAATAGTCCTCCTGCGCCGCCACCCAGTCGGGAACGTAGATATCGGCCAGCGCCTGGCCCTTGCGGACACGGTCGAGCGGCGCACGTACGTGGAGGCGCTCGACATACCCGTTGGCACGGGCCTGCACGAGGAAAAGATCGCGCTCGTTCCAGGCCACGCTGCCCACCGATTCAAGTGCAGTGGCAAGGCTGCCTTCCTTCACCTCGGCCGTCCGGATGCCGAGGTTTTGCTGTACGCGCGGACTGATTGCAACCTTGCCGTCATCGCCGGCTTCGTCGGCATACACCGGCACGAGCTGCATGTCCATGAAGGGCGACTTGCCCGGCTTGTCGAATTTTTGGCCGGGTACCATCGGGTCGTGCCAGTAGAGCACTTTTCTGCCCGTCGCAGGATCGACCTTGTCGCCGCTCGTGGCCGCGCCGCTGCCGGTTAGTGCCGGCTTGGCGGCATGCAGGCCATGCTGCATACCGACCCAAAACAAGCCACCACCGACGGCGATCAGGATGCCAGCCGCGGACAACGCGAGGATGAGGTTCTTTTTCTTGGTCATTTCATGTTCCTGGAGATGGCGGCCGCCGCCGGCATCGCGCCGTGCGAAGTGGGAAAGAGGAAGTTCAGTTCTGCCCACAGCCTGGCGGTGTCGGCTTCGAGTTGCAATCCGGAGAGGCGCACGTCGAGCTCGCTACGCCGCGCTGCCAGCACTTCGGCAAGCATCGCCTTGCCGCCACGGTAGGCGGCAAAGGTGGCCACGCTGCGCTCTTGCGCCAGCGGGATGAGTTCCCGGGAATACCGCGCCAAGCGTTCGCGATTGGTCTGCCACTCGGTCAGCATGACCCGCGTTTGAGCCGTATGCGCTCGCAGCATCTCGTCGCGTTCAGCACGAGCCTGTTCGGCCGTGACGAGCTTGGCCGCCAGTTCACGGTCTTGCCTGTTTTTCTGGTCCCACTGCAGCGGGACCGAGACGCCGAACGAGATCATGTTGGAATATCCCGGGCCGCGCTGCGCATAGCCCACTTCCACGGTCCAGTCGGACTTCTTGTTGGCCTCGGCCAGCTTCGCCTCGGTCGCAGCGACATCGACCTGCTTGTTGAGAACGGCGATCTCGGGGTGATGGGCAAGCTGGGTATCGAGCGAGGCCGGGTCGAGCCGGATGGTGTCGATCGCCGGTTGGCCGGACAGGGGCTGGTCGGCGATGTCGCCAACCCAGCGCGCGAGCGAGATCTTCGCGCTGCGCACCCGGCGCGCGGCGTCGTCCATACGGTCGTCGAACTGGGCGACGGCAGCCCTGGCAGACAGTCCATCAGCCTGGCTTGCGCGGCCGGCCCGGTAAGCGGCATCGGCGGCCTCGCGCTCACGTTGCGCCTCTTCGCGCTGGGAGGCAATCACGGATGCCATTGCTTCGGCATAGTAGCGATCGAGCCAGGCGATGGCCGCCGCACGTTCGACATTGGCGATCGTCTTGTCTTTTTCGGCCAGCCCTTTGTCCGCTTCGCGCTGATACCGCTCGGCTCGAAAGCTGCGTTTGTCTGAGCGTGTGATTTCCTGCATCACACCGATACGACGCATCGTCATGAAGTCCGCAGTGAAGCTTCCACGGTCGGGACCGCTGACTGGCAGGTTGTCGACACCGATCTTGAGCACCGGATCGGGCAAGCGGCCGGCCGCCACCGCCATCTCACGTGAAGCCGTCACAGCAGCATCCTGCGCGGTAATCTGCCGCGAGCGTTCAATGGCGAGACGCTGCGCCTCGGCCAGGGACAAGGCATCGGCGGCAAGGGCCGGTGCCGCCAACGTCAGGGCCGTTGCCAATACGGCCAGGTATCCTGTCAGCGAAAACAGGGGAGCGCGCCCGTGACGGCGCGCGGAAAAGAAGAAGGACATGCGATCTCCACAAGCGTTGAAATACATCGCGTGCGCAAGCGCACGCGGCGAATCAAGCAGGCGGAGTTGTCAAATACGGAAGCAGCAGTGGCGTATGGCCAAAGCCGGCTCTGTCGCACGAGATAACGAGGGTATGGCGGCAAAAACGTCTGGAGGTGCTACGCCATCATTGAGCAAGACCACTGACAGCGCCGGCCCGATCAACAGGTACGGCAGCACTGTGGGCAAATCGGGCTTGTTGAGCGATTGCGGGCTGGAGTGGTTGTGCGCATGACATAAGCTCGGCTGGGCCTTGTCCATGCCGGTGCAGTGATCCATGTCGGACATCCCGTTGTCGACCGCCGCCATCGTCATGCGTTCCGGCGTGGTCTCGTCGGGACAGACGTACGAAGCCAGAGCCAATTGGGTGAACAGCAAGCTGATCACGGCAATCATGGCGGCAACGAAGCGGGTTGAACGGGACGGTTTCATCACTTTAGACATTTCAACAAGCATTGTGGCGGCGCGCTGCTGCCAGTGTCAAGCTCTTGGAGTGAGCGTGACGTGACTTGTCATTTAATAGCATATCGAGCCGACTGCGATGGCTGCCTGACAATACGGAGACAAGCATAAACCTTCCCCTTATGGGAATGTCAAGCAGTCTTCACTATCTGTATCGACACGCTCCGGACCCATCACCATTCGTAGTGGCAAGCGTCATCATGCCTTGCTGGGCTCTACCTGATCAGCTTTTGACATCTGGTTCGTTTAGCAACCGCTTGAACATACTGATATTTGTGCCACCCGTATCACAACCGGGACAATCCCGACAGCGGACCCAAGGGGTCCCAGTAGGATACGTTTCGGAACTGGCGATGTTGATCGAAGTCGGGCGAGGTTCCGCTTAGCGGTTAGAACTGAGGTCGAAATGGCTTGACCTTCAAGCAGCTTGAAGGTGTTAGATGAAAGAATCCTCTACATTTGCTCAGGTTTTTCATTATGAAGTACCCCATTTGGCGTTGGTTCATTTACGTCGCGGCTCTCTGCAGCTTCCTGGCTGGCACGGCACATGCAGAATCCAAATCGTCCGAACCGCAGGTCAGGCAGCTCTGGCAGTTGCTCGATTATGTCGCTGTGGACTACCCCGGCGCCGTCCAGAATGGAGCGGTCATCAGTGAACCCGAGTACGGAGAAATGCGCGAGTTCTCGGCGCGGGCGCAGAATCAGGTGCAGTCCTTGCCTCCTCATCCATTGCACTCGGAACTGGCCGTAGCTACCGCAAATCTGAGGCACGCAGTCGAACGCAAAGACAGCCCCCAGCGTGTAGGACAGCTTGCCCGGGAAGCAAACCGACTGCTCCTCCAGGCGTATCCCTTTCCTGTAGCGCCGCGCGCCATGCCCGATCTTTCCCGTGGCGCCGCGCTGTACCAGGCGCAATGCGCTTCATGCCACGGTGCGACTGGTGCCGGCGACGGCGCTCTTGCGGCAAAGCTCGACCCGAAACCGATTGCTTTCAC
>DAMABW010000280.1:0-6483 GCA_031999925.1 Massilia sp.
TAATGGTTGTCCATCACGTCGAAGTGGATGATGTCGGCGCCGGCCTCGACGACGTTGCGGACTTCCTCGCCCAGGCGGGCGAAATCGGCGGACAGGATGCTGGGAGCGATGCGGTAGGTGGTCATTGCGGTGACTGGATGGTGGTCGGGAATCCGGCTATTTTACGCCGAGCCGGCAGCGAAGCGCGCGAACCGGCTTTTTGCCAGCCCTGTATGATTGCCATTTTGCGCACATCTGCGCCGTGGCCAGGCCGCGATATTCGCGCAGGCAACTTGCAGGCAATTCGCAGGTCACTGAATAACGACAAGAGGAAAACCATGTCCGCCTACGATTTCACCGTCACCGTCCGCACCCAGCACTTGCCGGAGCAGTCCAATCCGGAGCGCGACAACTATGTGTTCTCCTACACGATCACGATCCGCAACACCGGCAGCGTGCCGGCCCAGTTGATCTCGCGCCACTGGGTGATCACCGACGCCAACAACCGCACCCAGGAAGTGTCGGGCCTGGGCGTGGTGGGGCACCAGCCGCTGCTGAAACCGGGCGAGCACTTCGAATACACCAGCGGCACCCAGTTGGCTACGCCGCAGGGCTCGATGCGCGGCGAATACTTCTGCGTGGCCGAGGATGGCCACCGCTTCGAGGTGGCGATTCCCGAGTTCGTGCTGTCGCTGCCGCGCAGCCTGCACTGAGCCTCAAGGCTGATCCGGGTCGCGCGGCGGCTGGCTGTCGTCGCGCAGCGGGCGCTTGCGCTCCTCCGGGCGGCCCGAGAACATGGTCCACCACACGATAAACACCAGCAGGAACAAGGCCACGCCGGCTTCCAGCATCAAGATCCACATACTTTCGCCCCATGCAATCGATACGCCGCCCTAGTGTACCTGCTTCAATCGCCCTCGTCGCCGTCCTTCTGGCCGCTTGCGGCACGGCGCCGCAGCAGCCGGCGCCCGCCCCGTCGCCGCAACCATCGAAGCAGCCGGACATCGTGATGCCGCCGCCGGTGGGGCCGGTCGCGATTCCTGCACCTGAGCCGGCGCCCACCGAGCCGCCGCCGCCGGTGCCGGCCATGACGCCGGTGTCGTTCGCTGCGCTGCCGGGTTGGCAGCAGGACGACCTGCGCCAGGCCTGGCCGGCCTTCATGTCGTCATGCCGCGTGTTGGCCAAGAAGGCGGAGTGGAAGAACGCCTGCGCCCAGGCCGCGCGCGTGGATGCGCGCGACAATGCGGCGATCCGTTCGTTCTTCGAGACCTATTTCGTGCCGCAGCAGATGCGCGCGCCCGACGGCGCCGACACCGGCCTGATCACCGGTTACTACGAGCCCATGCTGCGCGGTGCGCGCAAGCGCGGCGGTGCCTATCAGACGCCGCTGTACCGGGTGCCGGACGACCTGGTCACGGTCGACCTGGGCAGCGTCTATCCGAATTTGAAGAACATGCGCCTGCGCGGCCGCCTGGCCGGCAAGACCGTGGTGCCGTACGCCACCCGCGCCGAGATCGAGCGTGCACCCTTGAAGGGCAAGGAGTTGGTCTGGGTCGACGATCCGGTCGAAGCCTTCTTCCTCGAAGTGCAGGGTTCGGGCCGCGTGCAGCTCGCCGAAACCGGCGAGACTGTGCGTATCGCTTTCGCCGACCAGAACGGACATCCTTATAAAGTGATCGGGCGCTGGCTGGTGGAGCAGGGCGAGTTGCCGGCCGATGGCGTCTCGGCGCAGAGCATCAAGGCGTGGATCGCGGCCAACCCGGCGCGCCGCCAGGAACTCCTGAACGTCAATCCGAGCTATATCTTCTTCAAGGAAGAGCGCCTGCCGGATGCCTCGGTCGGGCCGAAGGGGGCGCTCGGCGTGCCGCTGACGCCGGAGCGTTCGGTGGCGGTCGATCCTTCGGTCGTGCCGCTCGGCGCGCCGCTGTTCCTGTCGACCACGCACCCGGCCGACGAAGCGCCGCTGCAGCGCCTGATGCTGGCGCAGGATACCGGCGGGGCGATTCGCGGACCGGTGCGGGCGGACTTCTTCTTCGGCTTCGGCGGGAATGCGGCGGAGTATGCGGGCCGCATGAAGCAGCGCGGGAATGTGTGGGTGCTGCTGCCTAAACTGAAGTAGCACTCATCCGTTTAGGTAGGCCGCGGGAATTGATGCAAACGAAGGATTCGATGCGTGATGATCACTATGCTTGTGCTTCGGGAGGCGACGCATGAAATCATCGATGTTTCTGAGTTCTGTTTTACATGTAGCTCTCGGCGCACTTGCCGTTGGCTGGTATATGCTTTCGCAAGTAGTTAATCCATTTGGCCTAATTTATTTAATCGTGTTCGCAACAACGTATGGCCTGTTCTGTGGACTGGTTGGGATTGCGACGGGCTATTTCTTTCATAGAGAAAAGTATTTCACTGTTTTGGCAATCACAATTGTGTTAGCAATCTGTGTTGCTCTCCATGTGCAAATCACTTTGTCTTAACCTAGGGTAGGGCCATGCGTTGGGTAGTCGCGCATTTAATCATTTACTTGGGAAAGCCGAGTAGCAGTGACAGCCGTACTCGCAAGCAGTATCGCTCCTGCTGCAACACATACTAGCCCCACACGTACGCTGAAGCGCTCGGCCAGCGCGCCGGCCGCGAGGGCGCCCAATGGCGCGCTCGCCACCGTCAGCGAGCGCATGGTCGCCACCATCCGCCCCAGCATCGCATCCGGCGTCACGCGCTGGCGCAGGGCGATGTAGGGGACGAAGAACAGCGTCGCGCCACAGTCGAGCAGGAACACCACGACCGCGTAGGCGATGGTGCTGAGGGACGCGCTGCCCAGCAGCGTTTGCGGAATCGCCGGCATCAGCGCGAAGCCGAGCGCGCAGCTGCACAGGCCAACCAGGATCGCGCGGCCGGTGCCCAGGCGCTCGGAGAGCGGCTTGACCAGCACCGAGCCGGCCAGGATGCCGGCGCCGCCCAGCATCTGCGCCGTGCCCATCACGCCCGGCGTCATGCCGAGCACGCGGGTGGCGAACAGCACGTGCAGGGCCATGTAGCCATAGAACAGGAAGTGCCAGGCGCCGGAGGTCCAGGCCAGGGTGCGCAGCACGCGGTGCTGCCAGACGAAGGCCAGGCCGTCGCGGATATCGCGCAGCGGGTGGGTGTCCGTCGGCGCTGGCTGCGGTTCGCGCGCACGGATGCGCTTCAGGTTCGCCAGCGAGACCATGAAGCCAGCCACGTTGCACAGGATCGCGATCGGCGCTCCCAGCAGCTGCACCATGGCGCCCGCCATGCCGGGGCCGATCAGGCGCGCTGCCGATTCGGTGGCGGCGAACTTGGCATGGGCGTCGACCAGGCGCTCGCGTCCGACGACAAAGGTGAGAAACACTTGTTCGGCGCTGCCGCCGATGACCAGGCCGGTGCCCAGCACGAAGCCGACCGCGTACAACCAGTGGATGGTAAGCGCATCGAGCCACCAGGCCAGGGGCACGCTGGCCAGGGCGGTGGCCACCATCGCGTCGCTGCACATCATGATCGGCAAACGGCGGCATCGCTCCAGCAGCACGCCCGATGGCAGGCCGAACAGCAGGAAGGGCAGGGACTCGAGCGCGCCCAGGGTGCCCATCTGGGCCGGTGTCGCATGCAGCATGAGTACCGCGCAGATCGGCAGGGCGAGCAGGGTGATCTGGGCGCCGAACTGGGTGAGCGCGCTGGTGAGCCAGAGACGGCGAAAGTCGGCGTTTCGCAACAGGCCATCGCCGAGGCTGTTGCCAATGAGGCGTTGCAGGAGTTGACGTGGATGAAGGGTCACGGACTGGCGCGAGACATGGTAGAGCCGGCAATGATACCGTCCTTTTTGGGCTGCGGAGGCGCTACAATCGCGGCAGTGAGTCACATAAATAAGTCATATTCTGGAGGAGAGCCCATGGAGTACGCAGACCTGCTGATCGAAAACCACGGCAAGGTGGTTGTCATTCGCCTCAACCGTCCGAAAGCGATGAACGCGCTGAACGACAACATGATGAACGAGCTCGGTCAGGCACTGTACAAGTTCGACGCCGACCCGGCCGTGAACGTCATCGTCCTGACCGGCAGCGAAAAAGTCTTCGCGGCCGGCGCCGACATCGCCGCCATGGCCGAGTACACCTATGCCGACACCTACCCGGGAAATTACATCGGCCGCAACTGGGAACACATCCTGAACGTGCGTAAGCCGGTGATCGGCGTCGTTGCCGGCTATGCGCTGGGCGGCGGCTGCGAGCTGGCCATGATGTGCGACTTCCTGATCGCAGCCGACAGCGCCAAGTTCGGCCAGCCGGAAATCAAGGTCGGCGTGACCCCGGGCGCCGGCGGTACCCAGCGCCTGCCGCGCGCCATCGGCAAGTCGAAGGCCATGGACATGCTGCTCACCGCGCGCATGATCGATGCCGCGGAAGCCGAGCGCACCGGCCTGGTGTCGCGCATCTTCCCGGCCGAGAAGCTGATGGAAGAAGCGCTGGCCGTGGCGAACACCATCGCCGAGATGCCGGTGTCGGTCGCCATGGCGATCAAGGATTCGGTGAACCGCGCTTATGAAACCACGCTGACCGAAGGCGTGCGCTACGAGCGCCGCTTCTTCCACGCCGCCTTCGGCACGCCGGCCCAGAAGGAAGGCATGTCCGCCTTCCTCGGCAAGCGCAAGGCGAATTTCGAAGGCATGTAAGGATGCGCGCGGCGGCGCTGCGAATTGGTGCGGGCGTGCTGGTTGTCGCTGCGGCGGCAACCTACGGCTGCACTTCGCTGCCGCCGCTGGGCGCGCGCACGGCCAGCACGGCGCTGCCTGACACCGCCAACACGCGGCTGGGCCAGGCAATCGCGCCGCTGGCTGCGGAACATCCGGGGCGCTCGGGCATCCATGCGCTGTCGGACGGCCGCGACGCCTTTGCTGCGCGCGTGCTGCTGGCGCGTGGCGCCGAGCGCAGCCTCGACGTCCAGTACTATATATGGCGCGACGATCTCACCGGCACGCTGATGCTGGACGCCTTGCGCAGTGCCGCCGCGCGCGGTGTGCGCGTCCGCCTTCTCCTCGACGATAACAATACCGCCGGTCTCGACCCGGTGCTGGCCGCGCTCGATCGCGAGCCGAACGTCGAGGTGCGCCTGTTCAACCCCTTCGGTTCGCGTGGCTGGCGCAGCCTCGGCTACCTGACCGACTTCAGCAGGTTGAACCGGCGCATGCACAACAAATCCTTCACGGTCGATAACCAGGTGACGATTGTGGGCGGGCGCAACGTCGGCGACGAATACTTCGGCGTGGCGGGCGACATGCTGTTCGTCGACCTGGACGTGATGGTGGTCGGGCCGGTGGTGCAGGAGGTGTCGCAGGACTTCGATCGCTACTGGAATAGTGCGTCGGCGTATCCGGTCACGGCATTGGTCGATCCGGCCGATGCGCAGGAAGCTGGCATATTGGCTGCGCGCGCGGCGGAACTGCGTGCCAGGCCCGAGGCGCAGCGTTATCTGGAAGCGATGCGGTCCTCTCCTTTTGTCGAGCAGTTGGCCCAGCGCCGTCTGCCGCTGGAGTGGAGCAGGACCGAACTGGTGAGCGACGACCCGGCCAAGGTGCTGGGCGAGGCGCCGCAAGACACGCGCATGGTGGTGGACCTCGGCAAGCTGCTGGGCGAGCCGAAGGGGCAGGTCGACCTGGTGTCGCCGTACTTCGTGCCAAGCAAACGGGCGGCGCAGGGGCTGGTGGATATCGCCCGCAGCGGGGCGAAGGTGAGGGTGCTCACCAATTCGCTCGAAGCGACCGATGTAGCGGCGGTGCACGCCGGTTATGCAAAGTGGCGGCACGAATTGCTGCATGCTGGCGTCTCTCTATATGAATTGCGCCGCCGTTGGGGCCCGGAGCTGCCGGATAGCGGCCGCGGGCGCTTCGGCAGTTCGGCATCGAGCCTGCACGCCAAGACCTTCGGCGTGGATGGCCGTAGTATCTTTGTCGGTTCCTTCAACCTGGATCGCCGTTCGATCGACCTGAATACCGAAATGGGCTTCGTCATCGACAGCCCGGCTTTGGCGCAACGTCTGAGCAAGACGCTGGATGAGACCATACCCGGCAGTGCGTATGAAGTGCGTTTGGATAGCGACGGCAAGCTGTATTGGCTCGAGCATACGGATGGGAAGACCGTGCGCTATGACCGGGAGCCGGGTACAAGCGTATGGAAGCGTACTGGCGTAAGAATCCTCTCGGTGTTGCCGATCGACTGGTTGTTGTAAATAGTTTTCGTGCGCTCTTGCGGAAGGGGCCGCTCGTTTGCTATAGTTCGCCTCCTCGCAAAAACGACAACGAAATCAAGTAGTTGAAGACCTTGCGAGTAGCCGCGGAAAACGCGGCGCAGTAAAAAAGAAGTTGACGACGCAAACGAAACACTGCATAATCTCGCTTCTCTGCTGCTGACAAGCAAAACGATTTGTCGTAACGCAGCAAGCAACACCGAATAAGTTCTTTAACAATTAACAGTCGATAAGTGTGGGCGTTTGATGAAG
>DAMABW010000281.1:0-6472 GCA_031999925.1 Massilia sp.
TGTGTCCATTCTAGAAAGACCGGGGCAAAAGATAATCCACCGTCCAGCCTCCCTTACAATTCATCTTATCTGAACAATCACAGCCATGCTGGAGGGCGCTCGATTTGGACCGTATCAAAGCCATGCAGACCTTTGTCCGCATCGTCGAGGCCAGCAGCTTCTCGCGCGCCGCCGAGAGCCTGGACTTGCCGCGCGCCTCGCTGACGGCGACCATGCAAAACCTGGAAGCCTACCTCGGCCGCACGCTTCTGCAACGCACCACGCGCAGCGTGTCGCTCACCAGCGATGGAGCGACCTACTATGAACACTGCATCGCCATCCTGGCCGCCCTCGACGCGGCCGAGGCGCCGTTTCGCATGGCGGATGCGCCGCCCCAGGGCCGCCTGCGCGTAGAACTGCCCGGTGCGTTGGGCCGGAATGTGGTCATGCCGCATATCGGCGCATTTCATGCCGCCTATCCGGAAGTCGAACTGGTGGTCGGCCTGAGCGACCGTCTGGCAGACCTGAACCGCGACGGCATCGATTGCGCCCTGCGCGTCGGCGAACTCGAGGACTCGGCCCTGGTCGGCCGCCGGATCGGCAGCATGCGCTTCGTCACCTGCGCGGCGCCAAGCTATCTGGAACGCCACGGCAGGCCGGAGACCATCGACGATCTCGCGGGGCACGTCGCGGTCGTGCATTTCTCGGGCCGCACCGGGCGTGCCTTCGACTGGGATTTCGCGGTCGATGGCGAGGCCCGGCGCATGACATTCGCCGGGCCGGTGGCGGTGAACGACGCCGATGCCTATGTCTGCGCCGGCCTGCAGGGCCTGGGCCTGATCCAGGCGGCGAGCTACCAGGTCGAAGCGCACCTGCAAAGCGGCGCGCTGGTGCCGCTGCTCTCGGAATTCCCGTGTGCGGCGATGCCTGTCTCGCTGGTCTATCCTAAGGGGCAGATGGCGGCGCCCAAGCTGCGCGTCTTCAACGCCTGGATCGAGGCGCTGTTTGCCGCCCACCCGCAACTGCATCCTTGAACCGACTATGGAATCGACAATGAACGAACACATCCAGGCCGTTCCCCTTGAAAAAGCCTACCGCCTGCTGACCCATG
Organism: Massilia sp.; assembly: GCA_031999925.1. GTDB lineage: Bacteria > Pseudomonadota > Gammaproteobacteria > Burkholderiales > Burkholderiaceae_D > Telluria. The sequence goes on from DAMABW010000281.1 coordinate 1,091, forward strand.
GCCCGACCGTGCTGGTCTCGGCCCGCCACGACGGCATCGACAAAGTGATGGCCGCCTGGGCCTGCGCCCTCGACTTCGCCCCGCCGAAACTCACCGTGGTGCTCGACAAGAGCACGCGCACACGCGAGCTGATCGAAGCCAGCGGTGCATTCGTGATCCAGGTGCCGACCGCGCACTTACTGCAGTTGACGCACGAGGTGGGCACGCGCAGCCGTGCGCTCGAACCCGAGAAGCTGGATGCGATCGGCGTGGAGCTGATGCGGCTGGGCGGCAGCGGCATGCCTTTCGTGGCAGGCTGCTCGGCCTGGCTCGAATGCCGGCTGATCCCCGAGCCGCACAACCAGCAGGTCTACGATCTGTTCATCGGCGAGGTCACGGCTGCCTGGGCCGACGACCGCGTGTTCCGCAACGGGCATTGGGAGTTCGAGCAGGCTGGGCCGGAATGGCGCAGCATTCATCATGTGGCGGGCGGACATTTCTACGCGATCGGGGAAGCGATGACGGCAAATGTCGCTCCAGACAAATAAGTACGCTTAAGTAAGGTTTTGTCCGGTATCGACCCGAGGAAGAAATGAGCATCCCGCACAGATCTGTCGTCAACTCCTCGCGCGAGGCTTCAAGCGGAAGCTGACACCGAGCCGGTTGATCGCATTCATCGCTGCAATGGCCAGGGTCAAGTCCACCAAGTCTTTCTCACCGAAGACAGCCAACGCGGCGGCATAGGCGTCGTCGGATGCGTGCGTCTCACTCACGCGCGTGACCTCCTCGGACCATGCCAGTGCACCACGCTCTTGGTCCGTGAAGAGATGTGCGGCTTCGTGCCAGACCGGAACCAGCACAGCCTTGTCTACCGACACGCCCGCCTTGATCAGGTCACGGGTGTGAATGTCGATACAGTGTGCGCACCCGTTGATCTGCGATACACGCAGGAAAACAAGATGGATGAGCGTACTGGGCAGGTTCGTGCCGTTGACGACATAGTGATGCAGTGCGCTGAATGCTTTTGCGCCCTCAGGGGAGACTGTCAACCAATTCGCGCGATTCATGATGTTCGATCCTTTCAAAAGGTGGCGTCGACCGGCAGAAATTTGCCCTGTCCGACCCAAGACGGGTGACGCCCGTGCGGTGTGACAGGTCAGGGCTGCCGGCTCGCACAGCAGGTGCGCCGGCCACAAGATGGCCTGTCAGCCGGACATGGTGATCGACTGCTTGCGTGCCCAAACTGATTCCCTGATAAGGGATCCCGTTTGCCTGCTTGGCATGGAACGATTGTTCGATTTTTTCGATGATAGGCTGGCAAACTACTCGCTTTTTGATCCGGCCGCCACGTCGCATAATGACTCCATCGACAACGCGGCCACAGCGCAAACGGCAAGTCGAACGACACCGCGGCGCAGATGTTCGAACAGTTCGAACGGCCCACAATAAAAGGAGCAGATCATGTTGAAAGTACGTAAAAGCGAAGAACGCGGCATCGCCAACCTGGGTTGGCTGGATTCGAAACACACCTTCTCGTTCGGCCACTACCACGATCCGGCCCACATGGGCGTCGGTCCGCTGCGTGTGATCAACGAAGACCGTGTGCAGGCCGGCCGCGGTTTCGATGCCCACGGTCACCGCGACATGGAAATCATCTCCTACGTGCTGGATGGCGCGCTGGAGCACAAGGACAGCATGGGCAACGGCTCGGTCCTGCGCTACGGCGACGTGCAGCGCATGAGTGCGGGCAAGGGCGTGGTGCACAGCGAGTTCAACGGCTCGAAAACCGATCCGGTGCACTTCCTGCAGATCTGGATCCAGCCGAACCAGGTCGGTGCGCCGGCCGGTTACGAAGAGAAGCACTTCGACCGCGAATCGAAACTGGGCCGCCTGCGCCTGGTCGCCTCCAGCGATGGCCGTGAAGGTTCGGTCACGATCCGCCAGGACGCGGCGCTGTACGCCGGCATCCTGACCGGCAGCGACGAAGTCAGCTTCCCGCTGCAGGCCGGCCGCATCGGCTACCTGCACGTGGCCCAGGGTGCACTGACCGTGAATGGCATTGCACTGAAGGCGGGCGATGCAGTACGGGTGGACGATGAAACGGCGATCGTACTGAATGGTGCGGATAACGCGGAAGTGCTGCTGTTCGATTTGCCGCACTGACAGCGACAACGGTGGGTTCGAGAACCCACCCTACCAGTGGTAGCGGGCCGGCGGTGGCAATGGTGGGTTCGAGAACCCACCCTACAAGCGGTAGCGGGCCGGCTCTGACCATGGTGGGTTCGAGGACACACCCCACAGCCTGCGCGCCGGAACCGGCAACGGTGTCCGGCGCGTTTTTTCATCGGCGTGCCTCAGGAGCGCAGGAAGTCGAGCAAGTCCGCGTTGATGCGCTCCTTGTGCGTCGTCGGAATGCCGTGCGGCGCGCCTTCGTAGACGATCAGCCTGGCCTGGGGCAGCAGCTCCACCGAATGCCGCGCGCTGGCGCCGATCGGTACGATCTGGTCGTCGTCGCCGTGCAGCAGCAGGGTCGGGATCGTCATCTTCGCCAGGTCGGCCGTGAAATCGGTCTCGGAGAATTGGGCGATGCAGGCATGCGCGCTGCGGATGCTGCACTGCATGCCCTGCAGCCAGAAGGTGTCGATCACGCCTTGCGAAGGCGTCGCGCCCGGCCGGTTGTAGCCGTAGAAGGGCAGCGCGAGATCCTTGAAGTATTGCGAGCGGTCGGCCAGCACGCCGGCGCGGATGGCGTCGAACACCTCCATTGGCAAGCCTTCCGGATTGGTGTCGGTGCGCAGCATCTGCGGTGGCACCGCGCTGATCAACACGGCCTTGGCCACGCGCGCCGTGCCATGGCGGCCGATGTAGCGCGTGACTTCGCCGCCGCCGGTGGAGTGGCCAACCAGGGTCGCGTCCTGCAGGTCGAGGTGATCGATCAGGGTCGCCAGGTCGTCGGCGTAGGTGTCCATGTGGTTGCCGTCCCAGGGCTTGCTCGACAGGCCGTGGCCGCGGCGGTCGTGGGCGATCACGCGGTAGCCGTGTTCGGCCAGGAACAGCATCTGGTCTTCCCAGGCGTCGCCCTGCAGCGGCCAGCCGTGGGAAAAGACCACGGGCCTGCCCTGGCCCCAGTCCTTGTAGTAGATCGACGCGCCGTCGCGGGTGGTAACCGTGCTGCCGGCAATGCTCGTGGTCATGGCGTCCTCGCAGGTTCGTTAGCTCATGCGATTGGACTGGAGGCGCCCGTTTTCGTTCCGGCGCGGGAGAAGAATGCCGCTTAGCGCGGCCCGCGCCGCAGCATTTCGGCGACGGTGTCCGATCCGCGCAAACGCTGTTTCCACCATGCCAGTGCGGCGCCTTCTTCGCCGGTGCGCCAGGCCAGGTGCAGGGTTTCGTCCGGCTTCGGTTCTTCCACCGTCTTGACCACGAAGCGGCCCTGCGCCACGTCCTCGCGCACCCAGGGTTCGGGCAGGAAGCCGAAGCCCAGGCCGGCGCGCTGGTAGTCGTACTTGGTCTGCATGTCGGGCACGGCGAGCGTGTCCTGGCCGAACAGCAGGCCGACGGTGCGCGCCTGCAGCTGGCGCGCCGAATCCGACACCGATACCGCGCGCCAGGCGCTGAGGTTCGCTTTCGAGAGCGGGCGGTCGATGGCGGCCAGCGGGTGGCCGGGCGCCACCACGAACAGGAAGGAGACGGTCGCCAGCGGCAGCGAGGTGTAGCCGCCGCCCGACGGCCCGCTGCCGGCCGCACCCACCAGCAAATCGGCGCGGCGGTCGAGCAGGGCTTCCCAGGTGCCGGACAGGGCGTCCTTCAGCAGGCGCAGGCGGGTCTGGTCGGCCACTTCGTAGAAGGCCTGGATGTCGCCCATCAACGCGCCCGGGTCGAGCATCGAGTCGATGGCGATGGTGAATTCGGTTTCCCAGCCCGAGGCGACGCGGCGCACGCGCCGTTCCAGGTCGCCGGCGGCCTTCAAGAGGTAACGGCCTTCCGTCAGCAACTCTTCGCCGGCTTCGGTGAGCGTCACACGCGGGCCGAAGCGCTCGAACAATTGCACGCCGAGGTCTTCCTCGAGCTTGGCGACCGTGTACGAGATCGTCGATGGCACCCGGAAGAGTTCCTTGGCGGCGGCCGCGAACGAACCGCGGCGGGCGATGGTGTCGACGGTGAGCAGGGCGTCGAGGCTGAGTTTCAACATGTTGTATGCAGGGCGGCGCCGCTGGTGTCAATTGCAGGTTACAGGTAGAAGTTGGCGAAGATGCCGACGTGCTCGCCCTTCACCTTGCCGCCGTAGGACTTTTCCTTGAACTCGTCGTTCGCGTAGCGCAGCTTCAGGCCCATGCGCGGGTTGAACAGGTATTCGATCTCGGCCACGGCGCTGGTGGTGTCCTTGAACTTGTAGTCGCCGATGTCGCCCGCGCCGCTGCTGCGGAACTCGACGCCGGTCACATAGCGCAGGCCGCCGCCAACGCGCACCTTGTCGTTCACGTGATAGTAGCCCAGCAGCTCGAAGGGAATGCGTTCGAAGCGCATGTCGCCATTGCGGGCGCCCGCGCGGTCGACGTGGTAGGCGATGGTGCCTTGCACCGAGAAGTCCTGGTTGATGCGGTAGTCCGCGCCTGCCACCAGGGCGATCGATTCGCCGGCGCGCAGGTCGATCTCGTCGCCGTCGTCGTAATAGGCGGTGGCCAGCTTGTCGCCGCCGAAGGTGGCGCCGATGCCGAGGACGAAGCGCAGCGGCTTGGCGCCGACCGGTTCGTACTGGACGGCTGGCGCCGGAAGCGGGGCCCGCTCGCCGGTTTGTGCCTGGGCAGCGAACGTTGCCAGTGCCAGGGAGACTGCGAATGCAATGTTTTTCATGGTCGTTGTCGTTATTGTCATGATGACTTGTGCGCGGGCTTGCGCATTTTTCGTCGACCGGTATTGTAAAGATGCCATTTCTCCTTTGCAATTTCTTTCGCAAAGATGGAGATGGATCGGGAGAAGTGTTGCAGCGGCAGGACGCCGCTGCGGGAAGCATGCACGGCCGGGCGGCCGCGCAAGATCGATACTGCTTAGAACACGCGCTGCAGCCAGCCGTGCTTGTCTTCGGCGCGGCCGTTCTGGATGTCGAGCAGGGCCGCTTTGAGCTTGGTGGTGACTTCGCCGGCGCCGCCGGTGCCGATGGTGGCTTCGAAGCTGCTGCCCTTGACCTTGCCGATCGGGGTAACGACGGCGGCGGTGCCGCAGGCAAAGGCTTCGGTCAGGCGGCCGCTGGCGGCATCGTCGCGCCACTGGTCGATCGAGTAGGCTTCTTCGCGCACGGTGATGCCCATGTCGCGCGCCAGGGTGATCAGCGAATCGCGGGTGATGCCCGGCAGGATGGTGCCGGTCAGCGGCGGGGTCTGGATCGAACCGTCTTCGAACACG
>DAMABW010000282.1:0-6468 GCA_031999925.1 Massilia sp.
AAGTGGGCGCGCGCGTGCAGCCGGGTCAGCAACTGGTGGCCGTGGTCGAGGACAAGGTCTGGGTCACCGCCAACTTCAAGGAAACGCAACTGGCCGGCCTGAAGCGCGGCCAGGAAGTGGAACTGGCCGTCGATGCATTGCCGGACGAGCACCTGGTCGGCCGCGTGGACAGCTTCTCGCCGGCCTCGGGCAACCAGTTCGCGCTGCTGCCGGCCGATAACGCGACCGGCAACTTCACCAAGATCGTGCAGCGCGTGCCGGTGAAGATCGTGTTCGACCAGAAGGACATGCAGCGCCTGTCCGGCCGCCTGGTGCCGGGCATGTCGGTAGTCGCCGAGATCGACCTGCGCCAGAAGGCGGAAGCCACCCGCACTGCCGCCAAGTAAATCCCCAGCCTACACCAAGGACCACCAATGAGCAGTATGACCAAGGCCGGCCCGGCCGCCTTCCCGGGCGCGCCGGCTGCCGGCGCCGCCATCGGGCTGCGCACCTGGATCGCGGTCGCCGCCGGCATGCTCGGCGCCTTCATGGCGGTGCTCGACATCCAGATCACCAACTCGTCGCTGCGCGACATCCTGGGCACGCTGTCGGCGACCCAGGAAGAGGGTTCCTGGATTTCCACCGCCTACCTGTGCGCCGAGATCGTCGTGATCCCTATGACGGCGCTGTTCGCGCGCGCCTTCGGGGTGCGCAACTACATGATCGGCACCACCGCGCTGTTCCTGGTCTTCTCGACCCTGTGCGGCGCGGCCTGGAACCTGGAAAGCATGATCGCTTTCCGCATGATGCAAGGCTTCACCGGTGGCGCCCTGATCCCGATGGCGATGACCCTCGTGATGACGCGCCTGCCGTCGTCGAAGCGCGCGGTCGGCATGGCCATCTTCGGCCTTACCGCGACGCTGGCACCGGCCATGGGCCCGACCCTGGGCGGCTATTTGTCCGAGCTGTACAACTGGCCCTCGATCTTCTATATCAACTGGGTGCCGGGCGTGCTGCTGATCGCCGGGATCATGTGGGGCCTGGATAAAGAGAAGGCGCAGATCGGCCAGTTGGTGCACGCCGACTGGCTCGGCATCTTCCTGATGGCGATGGGCCTGGGTTGTTTAACCATCTTCCTGGAAGAGGGCAATTCGAAGGACTGGTTCGATTCGAGCTTCATCATCAGCTTCGCCGCGCTGTCGCTGATCGGTATCCTCGGCTGGGTAGCGAACAGTTTTGTCCGCCAGCAGTCGTTCGTAAACCTGCGCCTGTATGGCCAGCGTAACTTCCTGGTGGCGACCGTGCTGTCGGCGGTGACCGGCATGGGCCTGTATGGTTCGTCCTACCTGCTGCCGCTGTACCTGGGCCAGATCGCCGGCTATACGCCGATGCAGATCGGCGAAGTGATCGCCTGGGTCGGTCTGCCGCAACTGATCGTGATGCCGTTCGCGGCAGCGCTGTCGTCGAAGGTCGACAACCGCATCATGTGCAGCTTCGGCCTGCTGCTGTTCGGCGGCTCCTGCCTGATGAACGCCTTCATGGACGCGACCACCGGCTACGACCAGCTGATGGTCACCCAGATCATCCGCGCCATCGGCCAGCCCTTCGTGATGCTGACGCTGTCGAATTTCGCCATGCAGGGCATCGCCCCGAAGGACATGCCGTCGGCCTCGAGCCTGTTCAACATGACGCGTAACCTCGGCGGCTCGGTCGGTATCGCACTGCTGGCGACTTCGCTGACCAACCGCGAGCACTTCCACTCGGCGCGCATCGGCGAATCGGTGTCGAGCTATGCACCGGCGACCCAGGAACGCCTGGACCAGATGACGCAAGCCTTCATGGCCAGCGGCATCGACCCGGCCACGGCCGCCAACCAGGCGCTGGCCGCGCTCGACCGCATCGTGCGGCGCGAATCGTATGTGATGGCCTACAACGACGGCTTCTGGATCGTCGGCCTGATCCTGATCTCGTGCATCGCCGTGGTCTGGCTCGCCGACAAGGTCAAGTCCCCCGGCGGCGCCGGCGGCGGTGGCCATTGAACCCAATTCGATTGAAGAGAAAAACGATGTTCGATTCCTTTGCCAAGAACTTCCCGCGCCGTGCGGCGCTTGCGATGGCAGCCGCCATGCTGGTGTCCGGCTGCTCGACGATCGGTCCCGACTTCGTGGCCCCGAAAGGCGCGCAGGAAACCGCCTTCCGCCACGCCGCCGTTTCTACTGATGCTGCACCGTTGAACGCTGCTGATACTGCGCGCCTGCCGGCCAACTGGTGGACCGTCTTCAACGACGCCACCCTGAGCGAACTGGAAGCGCGTGCCCTGCGCGACAGCCCGGGCGCGAAAGCCGCCGGCCAGCGCCTGCTGCAGGCGCAAGCCCAACTCGGCGTGGTGCGCGCCGGCCAGGCGCCGAACGTGTCGGTGAATGCCGGCGTCTCGAATTCGCGCACCTCGGCCGAAACCGCGCAGGGCCTGGCCCTGGGTGGTCGTTCGATCGAGGGTAACAACTACACGGTCGGCGCCTCGCTGTCGTACGAGCTCGATATCTGGGGCCGCGTGCGTCGCATCGTGGAAGCGGCCGACGCCCAGGCCCTGGCTGCTCAGGACGACCGCGACGCCGTGCTCCTGATGCTGACCGGCCAGGTAGCGCAGAGCTACTGGCAGCTGCGCGGGCTGGATGCGGAACAGGCGATCCTGGTCGATGCATTGGGCGCACGACGCGAAGCGCAGGAGCTGATCGAGGCGCGCTTCAACGCCGGTTTGTCGAACGAACTGGACGTGTCGCGTGCCCGCATCGAGCGCGCGAATGCCGAAGCCGACCTGCACGAAGTGCAGCGCCAGCGCAACGCCGTCGAGCACGCGCTGGCGACCCTGGTCGGCGTCTCGCCGAGCACGCCGCTGGTGGCCAGCGCCGCCAAGACCGCGCTGCCGCTGCCGCCGTCCATTCCGGTCGGCCTGCCGGCCAGCCTGCTGAGCCAGCGTCCGGACCTGGCGGCGAGCGTGGCGAACCTGAAGGCGGCCAACGCGCAGGTGGGCGTGGCCGAGGGCATGTTCTATCCTTCGCTGACCTTGACGGGTAACTTCGGCTACGCGTCGGAATCCTTGCGTGACCTGGCGGGCGGCAGCGCGCGCCAGTTCTCGGTCGGGCCGCTGGCCTTGTCGCTGCCGGTCTTCGACGGCGGCCGCAACCGCGCCAACCTGGCGCTGTACAAGGCGCGCTACGAAGAGGCGGTGGCGAACCACGAGAACCGCTTGCTGACGGCGCTGCGCGAAGTGGAAGACGCGCTGTCGGATGTACAGGGGCGCCAGAAGCAGGGCGACGTGCAGGCCCAGGCCCAGGAAGCCGCGGCGCGCGCGCTGCTGGTGGCGCAGGCGCGCTACGAGCGCGGCGTGTCGACCTACCTCGACGTGATCGACGCCCAGCGCAGCACGCTGGCGGCCGACCGCGCGGCGGCGCAGATCCGGACCCAGCGTTTGCTGGCGTCGGTGGCCGTGGCGCGTGCGCTGGGTGGTGGTTGGGAGCAGGCACCGGCGCTGGCGACGGTGCGCTAAGCGCGGGCCAATTTCTACCCGGGCCGTATCATCGGCCCGTGTCGTCTCCCGTAGGGTGGGCACCCGTGCCCACCCTACGGTTGACGTTCGCAGCGAGATCGTCGCATTCACACCTAACAGGATTACAATCCCCCGCTGCATCCACACCAACAGGGGACACATGAAATACCTTCTTGCTCCACTCGTGCTGGCCTTGGCCGCCGGCGCTGTCACCGCTGCCGAAGCACCCACCACCAAACCCGGCCCCGCCAGCGTCGCCGAACTGACCATCATGGCGAAGCGCTTCGCCCCGATCGAACTGCGCGCCGATACCTCGAAGCTCTCGCAAGGCGACCGCGCCGCCATCGCCAAACTGGTCGAAGCCGCGAAGATCGTCGATACCCTGCAACTGCGCCAGCGCTGGGCCAGCAACGAAGCCCTGTGGGCCGCCCTGCAAAAGGACAACTCCCCGCTCGGCAAGGCACGCCAGGATTACTTCTGGCTGAACAAGGGCCCGTGGTCGATCATCGACGGCAACCGCTCCTTCATGCCCGCCGAGTACGCCGGCATCAGCATCCCCGCACGCAAGCCCGACGCCGCCAACTTCTATCCGGCCGGCGCCACCAAGGAAGCCCTGGAAGCCTGGATGAACGCGCTGCCGGCGAAAGACAAGGAAGCCGCCCAGTGGTACTTCACCGTCATCCGCAGCGACAAGGCCGGAAAATTCCGCACCGTGAAGTATTCCGAGGAATACAAGCCGGAACTGGAAAAGCTGGCCAAGCTGCTACGCGAAGCCGCCAGCCACACCGACAACGCCTCCCTGAAGAAATTCCTGAGCCTGCGCGCCGACGCCTTCCTGTCGAACGACTACCTGGCCTCGGACTTCGCCTGGATGGACCTCGACAGCCCGGTCGACATCACCATCGGACCCTACGAGACCTATAACGACGAGCTGTTCGGCTACAAGGCGGCCTTCGAGGCGTATGTGAGCGTGCGCGATCCGCAGGAAACGCAGAAGCTGAACTTCTTCGGCAAGCACATGCAGGAACTGGAAGACAACCTGCCGATCGACAAGCAGTACCGCAACCCGAAGGTCGGAGCGATGGCGCCGATGGTGGTCGTGAACCAGGTGTATGGTGCCGGCGACGGCAACATGGGCGTGCAGACCGCCGCCTACAATCTGCCGAACGACGAGCGCATCATCCGCGAGCGCGGCTCCAAGCGTGTGATGCTGAAGAACATCCAGGAAGCGAAGTTCGAATCGACGCTCAAGCCGATCACCAAGCTGGTGCTGCGCCCGCAAGACCAGAAGGACCTCGACTTCAATTCCTTCTTCACCCACATCCTGGCCCACGAGATCACCCACGGCCTCGGCCCGCACGTGACCAAGCAGGGCGGCAAGGAATCGACCCCGCGCCAGGACCTGAAAGAGACCTACTCGACCATCGAGGAAGCGAAAGCCGACGTTACCGGCCTCTGGGCCCTGGCCTACATGATGGACAAGGGCCAGTTGAAGGACACGCTGGGGCAGGGCGAGGCGGCCGAGCGCAAGCTGTACAACACCTTCCTGGCTTCATGCTTCCGCACGCTGCACTTCGGCCTGACCGATTCGCACGCGCGCGGCATGGCGATCCAGGTGAACTACCTGCTCGACAAGGGCGCTTTTGTCTCGCATGGCGACGGCACCTTCTCGGTCGACTTCAAGAAAATCAAACAGGCAGTGATCGATCTGGACCGCGAGTTCCTCACCATCGAGGCGACCGGCGACTATGCGCGCGCCAAGGCGATGATGGCGCGCTACGTCGTCATCCGCCCGGACGTGCAGAAGGCGCTCGACAAGATGAAGGCGGTGCCGAACGACATCCGTCCGGCCTTTGTCACGGCAGCCTCGTTGACCGGCGCGGGCAAGTAAAAACGGCTCGTGCGCAGTTGTTAACATGGTTTGTTATCCGGAGCCTGCGCACGAGCGGATGACAACGGATTGCCTGCAGGACGAGGCGGCAGTGCCGGCAAAGCCGGTACGTGTCTTCAAAATGGCACAGCTGGCAAGCCAAACTGTTGCGTTACCGCCGCAAGAACAGGCCCTGGCGTTGCCGGTTTGAACACGGACAAAAATATTTCTGATTTGGAAGATATTCTCGGTCCTAGAATTGCCTTAGAGCATTTCATCCCAACCGGAAATCTTCCATGTTCAAGCATCTCGCCGCAGCCATCCTGGCTGCCAACGCGTTTGCGGGCGCCTCCGCCCAGTCTGCCGATCTGACTGATCTCGAGCAGCGCTGGCTGCAGGCGGCGGCGCCGGTCCTGTCGTATTCCCAACAGCTAGCACTGCCGATCGACATCGTGGTGCAGCCCCGGCCGCGCGCCAACGACGTGCCGCTGGCGATGGGCTACGACGGCGGGCGCTGCAAGCTGGTACTGACCCTGCGCGGCAATCCCCAGGCCGAGACCATCCTCGACGGCGTGCCCGACGCCCGGCGCGGCGAACTGATCGAAGCGATGACCGCGCACGAGGTGGCACATTGCTGGCGCCACGTGCGCGGCGCCTGGAACGCCTTGCCGGCCGGCTTTGTCGAGGTGGGTGAGGAAGCCGCAGCGAGTCGCGAACTGCTGGCCGCCTCGAAAGCCATGCGCGAAGCACGGCGCGAGGAAGCCTATGCCGACCTGGCGGCCCTGGCCTGGACCCGCCAGCGCAACCCGGAGGCCTATGGCCGCGTGCATGCCTGGTTCGAGGCCGTGCGCCGCAACCAGCCGGTGGCGCGCAGCGGCCACGACACCCGCATCTGGGTCGAGCTGGCGCGCGATGCCCGCCGCCTGGCCGATACCGGCGCGCCTTTCGACGATGCGGCGCCGCTCTGGCGCGAAGGTTTGTTGCAGGACGAATAGTCTGCAAGCGGGCTGCGCCGCCGCAAGCGCGTTCATGGTTTTTCCGGCAACGGTACGCTGTCGCACAGAAGTTGGGA
>DAMABW010000283.1:0-6458 GCA_031999925.1 Massilia sp.
GTTTAGACTCGTGGGATCATGTACCCATTCGTAGCTGGCCGCTCTTCAAGGCCAGGAACGTTTTGCGTACACTGTTCCAATCCGACTTTTCACTGGCAACTCGATGACCCAGGCACTGCACAGCCAAGCCCGTACTACCCACCTGATCCGTGAGGAAATCAGAAACTCGACGCTCCCGCAGGCCGAACTGGCCAGGCTGTACAACGTCACACGTCAGACAATCCGGAAGTGGCAAAGCCGAGACACCCCGGAAGACAAGTCGCACGCTCCGAACAAGATGTACACGACGCTCACGCCCGAGCAGGAACTCATCGTGGTGGAGCTGCGCAAGACGCTGCTGCTGCCCACGGATGACCTGCTGGCTGTCACGCGCGAGTTCATCAATCCCGCTGTCTCGCGCGCCGGCTTGGGTCGCTGCCTGCGCCGCCATGGCGTCTCGGATCTGCGCGACCTGGTCGAATCGGAAGACGCCGTGCCTGCCACGAAAAAGACCTTCAAAGATTACGAACCGGGCTTCATTCACATCGACATCAAGTATCTGCCGCAGATGCCCGACGAGACGGCAAGACGCTACCTGTTCGTTGCCATCGACCGCGCCACGCGCTGGGTTTTCATCGAGCTGTATGCCGACCAGACCGACGCCAGCAGTGTTGACTTCCTCAGCAAGGTCCAGCAGGCCTGCCTGGTCAAGATCGTCAAGCTGCTAACCGACAACGGCAGCCAGTTCACCGACCGCTTCACAGCCGGCGGTAAGAAGAAGGAGCCCAGCGGCTCGCACGTGTTCGACCGCTTGTGCAAGCAGCTCGGCATCGAGCACCGTCTCATCCCGCCTCGTCATCCGCAAACCAACGGCATGGTCGAGCGCTTCAATGGCCGCATAAGCGACATCGTCAACCAGACCCGGTTCGGCTCAAGAGCCGAACTGGAATCGAAGCTGCGCAATTACGTCAAGATCTACAATCACAGCATCCCACAACGGGCGCTCAAGCATCAAACGCCAATTCAGGCGCTCAAGGATTGGCAAGCCAAACGGCCTGAATTGTTCAGAAAGCGCGTCTATAACCAGGCGGGTCTTGACAGTTAACCATCCGGCTAATCGCGTCCGTTAGGCAGTTTCATATATGTTTTAGCTGAAGATTGCAGTAGCAATCGGTGCTCGCTGTAATGCGCCTAGAATTAATGAATGTACCGTCCGCACGCCCGGATTAGGTCTTGTTGAATTCGATATCCCGGTCTTGTGCGCCATCTTGCAAATTATCGTTCTTGAGTCGTCAGATGGAGCCCAGTTCTGCTATCGACCCGGATGATTAACGATCCGATAGATATGACGCGATTTGAACATTTACGTTTGATTACGAGCGCGATCAAGCACGAAAAGAGTGAATATGGACGATTGCATTGTATTGAATTGCATTGCAGTGCTTCGAATAATATATGATTATTCATTTAAACCTAACTTCGATACCGCACCAAGTCGACTTCAGATCGGCTCTTGAAACTACGCCTCCCCAGGGAAACTCGAATACGTCAGCGCCTAGCGAGGTCGATGTAGGTGAGCACTCTAGCTGTTTTGAGAGCATTGTTGTCAGTGTTTTCTTCTCAGCCAGAAGGTCTTTTTCTGTCGCGTCATACCCTAAAGCGGCTACCTTGCTCTGTTCAAGCGTTAGCGTCACTCCATGTACGACGTCCCTGAAAAATCTGATCCCGGCAACGAAGCGCCTCCCCCACAATTGAACAGAGACCGGGCCATACACAACGAAATCTGGCGCGGATTCTCTGGCGGTCATGTGGTGTCCAACACCATCGTCGAATTCCGAGCATGTAAGTCCAGGAGCTGCCAACACATGAGCATCAGTGTGCAGGACACCGTTGCTTGATGAAAAGGAGCTGTTCAATGGTGTCATTTCGAAAATTCATAATCAAGATGTTTAAACGAACTAAATAGATTATTTATTGCAAAATACTAAATGTATCAATGTATGGTTCAAGTCGCGAGGGGGCTGGGTTTACGAAGGTGGTCATTATTCAATTTCCAAGAACATTTTTCGTCTGGAGAACTCCTCCTTTAGGAACTGAATCAACTGCTCCGTTTCGGTGGATGTTACATATTCTTGGTCGTTTGGCCTGTCCCACTTTTCGATGCTGTTCTGGTACAGTACAAAGTCGGGAGATCCATACCCTCGCAAAAGTGCTTCACCGTACACGGTGACGCTCCTAGCTCCAACCTTCACACGAAGGTGTCCGCGTGTAACCTCTACCAGCTCCATGTCTCTCATCTCTTAAAAATAGTTTTCGTAACGCCGGTTTTGGGATCAATAGTGTCAATCTGGGTCACAGATGGGTTATCCATCAACGCCCCCTTTTCTCGCGTTTCCCAAATATTGCCAGGTCGGAGCTCCGCCCCAATCACACCGCGAGTCACACCACATGCTTGCTGGGCATAGGACTTAGAAATCTCCTCCCACTCTTTGACAGCCTTTGGATTGGTCGCGTCCCATGGGGGCATTACCACACCATTCTTTTCCAACTGTAACTCCAGCGTAGTTCCTCCATGAGCAGTTGCTACCTTCTTGGCAATGTGTTCACCGCCGACGCCCTCGGTGCGACCTGACCAGAAGAAGGCCTGATTGGGCCCCGTCTTTACTGCCTCAGTCGGTCTGCGTCTGTAGCGCCCTGTAGTGCTATCGCGCCATTTGTTCGACTTGCAGTCCCAGATAGGTGCCAGACCAAGCGGGTCCACCCACTGAATAGGGTTAGGAGCGTACGAGTGAACGTTGAAACCGCCCAGTAGACCTGCAGGATCGCGGCTTGTAAACCGTCCACTATATGGATCGTAATACCGAAACCGGTTGTAATGCAGCCCCGTCTCATCATCAAGATACTGACCTTGAAATCTGATTTGGTTTCGTATCCCTGCCTTATATGCCGCCTGGCTGATCGCTTCCTTCGCTTTCCCCCAGGCCTTGTACTGCGCCGACCACGCAACCCTGCCTTCATGGTCGGTCAATTCCTGCGGCGTCCCCAGATGGTCGCACTGATAGAAGGCGATCTCATCCTTGCCAAACGGCTCGGCTTCCTGCTCGCAGTCACCGTTCCATAGCGGATCAAGCGCAATGTCATATTGTCCACCGTTCGCCGCCATCAGCGTCCTGACATCGGTGGTTGGCGCCAGTTGAAGCGCCCGGCTCCGGCTGGCCTGCACCAGCGGCACGAAGCTGTCGCGCTCATATACATAGTGCACCGTCCGTTCGCCCGCCATATAGCCCTTGTGCACGCTGCTTTCCATTGCCAGCGTGTCGCCATCCCAGGCATACATGGTTCGGTCTGTCTCTCGCAGAACAGTACCTTCCATCGCCTGGCTGTGCTTGGCGATGCGTCGCCCCAGCGGATCGTAGGCGAAGGTGGTGACGCCATGCCAGGTCGTGGCACGGGTCATCCGGTTGAACGCGTCCCACTCATATGACGACCGCTTGCCGTTCTGCACCCGTTCCACGAGGTTGCCGCGTTCGTCGTAGCGGTAGCCGACGCCGGCATATTCCTTGAGCAGGTTGTCCAGCAGTTTCGGTAGCACGACACGGCGGCTGATGGGCTGCTGCTGCGCGGTATCGGCTGCAAGGATGTTGCCGGCAGGGTCGAAGGCGAAGGTTTCATGGCTCAACGCGCTGTGTGCCGCCAGCAGCCGCCCGACCGGATCGTAGCGGTATTCGATACGTCCACGCCGGTTGTCTTCGACACTGGTCAGTTGGCCGGACGGGTCGTAGCGGTAGCGACGCAGGATGGCGGCTTGCATGCCGGCCTGGGCGTCGGGCCGGTAGATATCGGGATGAAAATGCCGGTCCTTCCGGTTGACTTGCGCAGTGGTGCCAAGCTGCTGTTCGATCAGGCGGCCTGCCGGATCATACGTCATCGTTTGCAGCAGACCGTTGGCCTGGGTACGGCCGGTTTCCTGGTACAGGGCGTCGCGCTCGAAAGAGACGAGGTCTTGCCCGTCGAGCAGCAGGCCGTGCACGTGACCGGCGCCGTAGGTCAGCCATTCGATGCGGTGGCCGTCGGGGCGGGTAGTGCCGGTGCGCTGATTGAGTTCGTCATGGTGGTGGTGCCAGACCGCGGTGCGTTTGTCGGCGAAAAACGGGCCTTGGTAGTGCTGGTGCTCGCGCATCAGGTTGCCGGCGGCATCGTAGAACCATTGCAGCCTGGCATGTTCGTTTTTCGCTTCAGCCAGCTGGCCGTTGGCGTTGTAGGCAAAGGTTTCGATGTGCTCCGGCTGGCCGGGAATTGCGGCCCGGCGTTGCGCGAGCCGCCCCATCGGGTCGAAGTCGAGCCGTGTGGTCACGCCGGCTTCGACGGTCTCCACCAGCACACCGCTGGCTTCGTCGTAGCGGTACTCGGTGATCTTGCTGTCGAAACCCTGTTCACGCAGCAGGCGGCCGACCGGGTCGTACTGGAAGCGGTAAACGCTGCCGTTTTCGTTCTCCAGTGCGGACAGGCGGCCGAGCGCGTCCCACTGGTAAAACAGCCCATGCCCGAGCGCGTCGATACGCTTCGCAATCAGCCCGGCCGCGGTGTACCGGTAGACGGTAGTGCGGGCGAGCGCGTCGGTGTGCGCAAGCAGCCGGCCTTCGGCGTCGTGCACCAGCTGCTCCTGGCTGCCGTCGGGGTGGATGACGGCTTCGAGCTGGCCCGGATGATTGCCGCTGTCGCTGCCTTCACCGTGTGCCTGCGCCAGCGTTTCGTCGCTGAGCGCCGTGTAGCGGTAGCGGGTGACGTTGCCGGCGGCGTCGATGCTTTTGATTACGCGCTTACGGCCGTCGTACTCCCACTGGCTGCTGTGCCCGGAACAGTCAAGGTAGCCGGCAAGCTGGCCGTCCGGGGCGTAGGCGAGCTTCGTGACGCCACCCCTGGCATCCGTGACTTCGATCGGCCGTCCGGCCTTGTCGTACGCGTATTGGGTCTTGTTGCCGCGGGGGTCTGTTTCCTCGACCATGTGCCCTTGGGCATTGTAGTCGCGGCGCCAAATACCTCCTTCGCCGTCGCGGATGCCGGTGATGCGGTGCTGGCCGTCGTACTCGAAATGGACCTGGCTGCCATCGGCGCGCGTGTGCGTGATCAGGTTGCCGTGCTCGTCGTAACGGTGATGCTCGCTGCTGCCGTCAACATCGATATGGCGGACGACGTTCTTGGCGCCGTCACGGTAGAACCATTCCTCACCCCCGTCCGGGTGCACGATGCGGTAGGTGTAGCCGGCGATGTCGTAGTAATAGCGGGTTTCAAAGCCAAGCGCGTCCGTGAGGTAGGTCAGGCGGATGTTCTTGTCCCATTCAAGCCGGGTGTCGTAGCTGCCGTCGTCGGCCCACTCGCGAATCGCCTTGGCATGAAGTCCGCTGTCGATGCTGGTGTCGTAGGCAAGGTTCATGCCGCGCCCGGTACGGTCGGTGTAGCGGGTGACGAGATGGCGGTCGTACCGGTACTGCCAAGCGGCGCCGTTTTCGTCCTGAGCGCGGATCAGGTCGCCGTGATCGTCGTAGTCGTAGGCGGCAAGCTGGCGCAGCAGCTTGCCATCCTTGATTTCCCATAGCCCAAGGATGCGGCCGCTATCAGGATCGATCCGGGTGGCGGCATGGGCGACGATGGTTTCGCCCTGCTTGCTGACGATGTCGCTGAGCACCTCCTCAGCGGCGTGCGTTCCATTGGCAACGACGTGGTCGTAGCGCAGGCCGAGGGCGGCGCCGTCGCGGTTATGCAGCGCGATCAGTCGGAAATGTTCTTTGCCCATGTCGGCCGCCTTGGAGCGTACCGTGTCGACCAGCTCGTAGGTTTCGCGCCAGGGACTGGGTTCGCCCTCAGGCAGCGGCTTGCCGAAGTCGAGCGTGAGCAAGGTGGAACTCATGCGGGTGAGCGTGATTTGCTCGACCGGATCGTAGTGTTTCTCACCGACTCCCAGCCACGGGTAGCGGTGGCTACGGCCGTCGGCGCCGTGATGGAGCAGGGCGGTGGGCTTGCCTTTGCCGACGACGTCGATGCGGGTGCTGTAAGGGGTGAGCCAGCGCGCACCGAGATTGCCGCTCTCATAGGCGCTCAGCTGGCTGCGGTAGGTGCGGCTCCATCCGATGGAGAGAGGCGCATCCAGCACGAAGTCGGTATGGGTGAAGGTTTCGGCGCCCGTGGCGAAGCTGATCGAGTGCGCGGTGCCGCCTTTTGCGGGACAGAGCTTGCAGGCATTGGCGTCGCCGGTAGCCGGACTTTGCCGGCTAGTGGCGCCCAGCTCGTGGCCGGGATTGTTCTTCTTGTGATCCGCGCCTTTGGCTGACGGAACCATCGCTGGATACCGCCTCTTGTGCTTGGTGACCGCATCGCGCAGCCGCATCAATATCCAGCGGATGCTCATCTGCGCCTGTTCGTCGGCCAGGGTGGCAAGCTTGCTGCGAAATGCCGGCTTGAAGTCGGTCAGGTGACCGATG
>DAMABW010000284.1:0-6413 GCA_031999925.1 Massilia sp.
GCCGCAACGTGACCTACTACCTGTCGCTGCTGACCCTGGTCGGCTGCGCGGTGTTCAGCTGGGCCGACTTCAACAGCGGCGCCACGGTCTACACGTTCAACCACATGTACGTGTCGGACCCGATGTCGAACCTGCTCAAGCTGTTCACTTACCTGGCCGTCGGCATCACGCTGATCTATTCGCGCCAGTACGCCACCGAGCGCGGCATGCTCTCGGGTAACCTGGGCGGCGAGTTCTACGTGCTCGCGCTGTTCGCCATGCTGGGCCAGATGATCATGATCTCGGGTAACAGCATGCTGTCGATCTACCTGGGCCTGGAACTGATGTCGTTGTCGCTGTACGCCCTGGTGGCGCTGCGCCGCGATCACTCGACCTCGACCGAAGCGGCGATGAAGTACTTCATCCTCGGCGCACTGGCCTCGGGCTTCCTGCTCTACGGTATCTCGATGATCTACGGCGCCACCGGTTCGCTCGACGTCAACCAGATCGCCGCCCGCGCAGCAAGTGGCGCGAACAGCACCATCCTGGTCTTCGGCCTGGTGTTCGTGGTGGCCGGCATGGCCTTCAAGCTGGGCGCGGTGCCGTTCCACATGTGGGCGCCGGACGTCTACCAGGGCGCACCGACCGCCGTCACCCTGCTGCTGGGTGGCGCGCCGAAGCTGGCCGCATTCGCGATGCTGATGCGCGTGCTGGTCGAAGGCTTGCCGAGCATGGCCGCCGACTGGCAGCAGATGCTGATGGTCCTGGCCGTGCTGTCGCTGGCCATCGGTAACCTGACCGCGATCGCCCAGACCAACATCAAGCGCCTGCTGGCCTATTCGTCGATCGCCCAGATGGGCTACGTCCTGCTGGCCATGATGGCCGGCGTGGTCGGTGGCGACACCAGCAACATGTCGACCGCCTACAGCGCCGCCATGTATTCGTCGATCACCTATGTCCTGACCACCCTGGGCAGCTTCGGCCTGATCATGATGCTGGCGCGTTCGGGCTTCGAAGCCGAGCAGATCGCCGACTTCAAGGGCCTGGGCCGTCGCAGCCCATGGTTCGCGATCGTCATGACGGTGTTGATGTTCTCGCTGGCCGGCGTGCCGCCGATGATGGGCTTCATGGCCAAGTGGGCCGTGCTGCAGGCAGTCGCCAACACCGGCATGATCTGGCTGGCCGTCGTGGCCGTGCTGTTCTCGCTGATCGGCGCCTTCTACTACCTGCGCGTCGTCAAGACCATGTGGTTCGACGAAGCCGCCGACACCAGCCCGATCGCCACCCCGGCCGACATGCGCGTGGCGCTGTCGATCAACGGCATCGCGATCCTGGTCCTGGGCGTGGTCCCGGGCGCACTGCTGGGCACCTGCCTGCAGGCGATCCGCGCAACCCTGGCGGCGTAATTGGACGTTTCGCTGGCCGGCTGGTTGGTGGTGGCGGTGGCGTTGGCCGCCGCCAACCTCCCGTTCGCGAACGAGCGTCTGTTTGGCTTCATCCCTTTGCCTTCCTCCGGGAAGGCATCCCTTCAAGCCGGGCCGGTGCGCACGAAACCCTTCGTTGCGCGCCTGCTCGAGCTGCTTGTCTTATACTTCATCGTCGGCGCACTGGCCTGGCTGCTCGAATCCACGATCGGCAACGTGTTCTCCCAAGGCTGGGAGTTCTATGCGATCACGGGTTGCCTGTTTCTGGTGCTGGCGTTTCCAGGATTTGTTCTACGTTACCTGCGCAAGCGCCGCTGATCCTCAACGTAGAGTCAACCTGGGAGTCCAATGAATTCGCATTCGCAATTGAAGGAAATTCGCCTCGACGGCGAAGTCGCCTACGACGGCAAGTTCTTGAAAGTCTCGCGCGACCGTATCCAGCTGCCGGACGGTAAAGTCACCCACCGCGAGTACATCCGCCATCCTGGCGCCGTGTGTATCCTGCCTCTGTTCGACGATGGCCGCGTGCTGCTCGAACGCCAGTTCCGCTACCCGAACGACCGTGTCTTCATCGAATTTCCGGCCGGAAAGATCGACCTCGGCGAGGAACACCTGGCCTGCGCCCAGCGCGAACTCGAAGAAGAAACCGGTTATACGGCCAGCGACTGGCGCTTCGTGTGCACTATCCATAACGCCATCGCTTATTCCGACGAGCACCTGGAATTGTTCCTGGCGCGCGGCCTCAGGGCCGGCACGCCGAAGCTCGATGAAGGCGAGTTCCTGGAAACCTTTACGGTGACCGTGCCCGAGTTGCTGGAGATGGTCAAGCGCGGCGAGATCACCGACGTGAAAACCATCATCGGCGCCTTCTGGCTCGAGAAGATCGTCAACGGGACGTGGAACCCGGCCTGAAATGAAATGGGCGCTCGCGCTGGTCGGCCTGTTCGTGCTGGCCCCGGCAAGCGCCCGTACGCCGTTCCAGGCGAAGTGCGAGGACACCCTTGGCGAGAGCATCTCGGTGTTCACGCTGCGCCAGAACGGCTACCGCGTCGATAACGCCTATTCCTTCCACGGCCTCACGCGCCTGAAGGGCGATCGTGCGCCCGGCACCTACGTGCTCGGGCTGACGCGCGCCGAGGCCAGCGTGTCGATCGGCGTGAAGGGGCGCATGCTGTCCGACCCCGCGACGGGCTACGAATGCGTGGCGCCGCGCCTTGAAGTCAATCTCACCTATCTGCCGATCGTCGTCTACGTGGGCCGCGAGTTCGCGCCAGGCACCTGCGCGTACAAGGAAATCCTGGCGCACGAGATGCGCCATTTGAACACCTACATGGACTTCCTGCCGCGCGCCGAGAAGGTGGTGCGGGCGGCGCTCGAAAAGCGCTTCGCCGGCAAGCCGCTGTATGCGCCTGCCGGCCAGGCCTGGAATTTGTTGCAGCGCGAAATCGACACCGGCTGGATGACCTTTATCAAGAACGAAATGGCGAAAGTCGAGAAGCTGCAAGCAGCAATTGATACTCCGCAGGAATACGCGCGTCTCGGCAAAGTTTGTGCAGGTGAGGTACAGTCTCTTATTAGACCGGCAAAACGAAAAAACAACACATGAATTCCTTAGCTCCACGTTACTTCGCTTTGATCCCCGCCGCCGGCGTCGGGGCGCGCATGGCCGCAAGCGGACCGAAGCAATACCTGAAAATCGGCGGCAAGCCGATGCTGCGCCACGCCATCGACGCCTTCCTGTTCAGCGAACTGATCGCCCACACCTACGTCGTGGTCAGCCCGGACGATCCCGTCATCGACAGCGTCGTGCCCAGCCACGGCGTGACCGTGCTCCGATGCGGCGGTGCAACACGCGCCGAATCGGTGCAGAACGGCCTGGCGGCCTTGAACGGTACCCTGCGCGAAAACGACTGGGTGCTGGTGCACGACGCCGCGCGCCCGGGCCTGGCTGAAGCGCTGATCGAAAAACTGATTTCCCATACCGGCGAACACCCGGTCGGCGGCGTGCTCGCGCTGCCGGTGGTCGATACCGTCAAGCGCTGCATCGCCGGCGAAGTCGGCACCGTCTCGCGCGAAGGCATGTGGCTGGCGCAGACGCCGCAGATGTTCCGCTACAAGTTGCTGCGCGAGGCCCTGGCCGCCGCACGCGACATGAAGCAGATCACCGATGACGCCTCCGCCATCGAGGCGCTGGGCCTGTCGCCCAAGCTGGTCGAGGGCGACCCGCGCAACCTGAAAGTCACGCTGCCCGGCGACGTACGCATTGCCGAGATGTACCTGGCAACGACCCAACCCGCATTCCTGTAATCGAACCATGGCACTTGCATCTTATAACCCGACTCCACCGTTTCGCATCGGCACCGGCTACGACTGCCACCGCCTGGTCGAAGGCCGCAAGCTGATCGTCGGCGGCGTCACCATCCCGCACCGCCTCGGCCTGTTCGGCCACTCCGACGCCGACGTGCTGCTGCACGCGATCATCGACGCGCTGCTCGGCGCCGCCGCGCTGGGCGACATCGGCAAGCATTTCCCGGACACGGATCCGATGTTCGCCGGGGCCGACTCGCGCACCTTGCTGCGTGAAGCGGCGACGCGCGTGGTGGCCACCGGCTACACCATCGGCAATGTCGACGCCACCATCATTGCGCAACAGCCGAAGATGGCGCCGCACATTCCGCAAATGGTCTCGCGCATCGCCGAAGACCTGGGCGTGTCGCCGCAGCAGGTGAACATCAAGGCCAAGACCAACGAGAAACTGGGGTATCTTGGTCGGGAAGAGGGCATGGCGGCGGAAGCGGTGGCGATGCTGATTCGCGCCGCGGCATAAGTTGCGCGGGGCGGCCTGCGGCTGCCCATCCATTTTACGAGGACGACCTCGCCCACAATCGGGAAACACGACCGGGACGGCCCGGCTCTTTCAGGAGAGCCGTATGGCTTGGATCATGTTGTTCGTTGCCGGGGTGCTTGAGGTTGTCTGGGCGTATTCGATGAAGCAGTCGGAAGGGTTCACCCGTCTGCTTCCTTCCATCATTACCATCGTCATGATGGGGGCGAGCTTCGGCTTGCTGTCGTTTGCGATGCGGTCGATTCCGCTGGGGACGGCGTACACGATCTGGACCGGGATCGGGGCGGTGGGGGCGTTCGTGGTTGGTGTTGTTGTGCTCGGTGAGCATGTCAATCCGACGCGGATTATTGCCGCGCTGTTGATCGTCTCCGGGTTGGTATTGATGAAGATGTCGGCCGATTAAAACAGCGTTTCGATTCGCATGCGTCGTACCGGTGGGTTCGAGAACCCACCCTACGTAGGGTGGCGCGGGCCGCGCAAGGCACTCGTCCCCATCGGTGGCACCCGATTGCTACCACATCCGCCAAACGAACGGCAAAAACTGCCGCCCCCTGCAAACCCACCGCATCGTTGCTAAAATCCCATCCCTGACCCACGCGTGTCCAACGCGTCCATTCCGGGGAAAACAATGACAACGACAACCGAGATGTCCCCCCGCGCCGCCTGGGCGCTGATCCTGGCCGCCAGTGCCATCCTGATGATCACCATGGGCGCGCGCTTGACCACCGGCCTGTTTCTCTCGCCGATCAATTCCTCCACCGGCCTCGGCGTCGCCACCATCAGCTTCGCCATGGCCATCGGCCAGTTCATGTGGGGCGCCTCGCAGCCCGTGTTCGGCGCCGTGGCCGACAAATACGGTCCCGCACGCGTGATTGTCCTCGGCGCGATCCTGCTCGCCGCAGGCCTCGCCGCCACGCCTTTCGTCAGCTCGGAATGGGGCTTGCTCATGACCCTCGGCATCCTGTCCGCAGCGGGCGCCGGCGCCGGGAGCTTCTCGATCCTGATCGGCGCCACCGCCCAGCGCCTGCCCGCTGCGCGCCGGCCCTTCGCGTCCGGCTTCATCAACGCCGGCGGTTCCTTCGGCCAGTTCGTGTTCGCACCATTGATGCAGGTCCTGATCGCCGGCCCCGGTTGGATCCTCGCCATGCTGACCATGGCCGCCACCACCTTGCTGACGATCCCACTGGCCTGGCCGCTGCGCGGCAAGCGCGCTCCGGCCCCGACTGTGGCAGCGGCCGGCGCGGCGCCGATCGTCGGCATCGGCCTCACGGAACAACTGCGCCAGGCCATGTGCGACCGAAGCTATCTGTTCCTGCATGCCGGCTTCTTTACCTGCGGCTTCCACATCGCCTTCCTGGTGACCCACCTGCCAGGCGAGGTGGCGCTGTGCGGCCTGCCGGTCGGCGTGGCCGGCACCGCGCTGGGCCTGATCGGCCTGTTCAACATCGCCGGCAGCCTGACGGCAGGCGCCTTGTCCACGCGCTATCGCATGAAGAACCTGCTAGCCCTGATGTATTTCAGCCGCGCCGTCATCATCTGCATCTACCTGCTCGTGCCAAAGACCGCGCTCACCTTCTACATCTTCGCTGCCGCCCTCGGCTTCACCTGGCTGGCCACGGTGCCGCCGACCGCCGGCCTGGTGGGCAAGCTGTTCGGCACGCGCTACCTGGCGACCTTGTTCGGCCTGACCCTGCTGTCGCACCAGATCGGCGGCTTCTTCGGCGCCTGGCTGGGCGGGCTGGCGTTCGTGCGCTTCGGCGACTTCAGCTGGATGTGGTACGCGGACATTGCCCTGGCGCTGGCTGCGGCCCTGATCAACTTGCCGATCCGCGAAGCGCCGGTGGTACGCGCCGGCATGCTGCCTGCGGCCAAGGCTTGAAGGTGGAGGTTTAACCCATGGCGCGCGATACCTGGGCCTACCGCGAAGTGGCCGTGCATTCGGTGCTTGACCCGCGCAGCGGCAAGCTGCAGATCCGCCCGATGCCGGGCCAAGCGTTTGCGCCGTCGATGCGGGTGCAATGCGCGCGTGCGCTGAGCGACCCCGAACAGTACCCGCCCGGCACGCGCTTCCTGCTCCAAGCCAAGCTCACCGACCGCCTCGGCGGCGAGCCTTTCCTGTACGCCTGGCATGGCGATCCGGTGCAGGTGCTGAGCGCTGCGAAGGC
>DAMABW010000285.1:0-2610 GCA_031999925.1 Massilia sp.
ACGAACAGCCGCTGACCTTGTCCTTCCGCGGGCGCAAGATCGAGTGCCGCATCATCCCGTTCGAGAACCGGCGCCAGATCCTGGTCACCCACGATGCCACCGATACCGAACGGATCGAGGCGATGCGGCGCGACTTCATCGCGAATGCCTCGCATGAACTGCGCACGCCGCTGACGGTGATTGTCGGCTTCCTGGAAATCGCGATGTCCGATCCGTGCATGGACGCGGCCACGCGCCAGGCCCACCTGAAGCTGATGACCGAGCAGGGCGGGCGCATGCAGCGGCTGATCGAGGACATGCTGACGTTATCGCGGCTGGAGTCGGACGAATTCCCGCTGCGGCGCGAGCGGGTCGATATCGCGGGGCTGGTCGATTCGGTGGCGGCCGAGGCGAGGGCCTTGTCCGGCGGGCGCCACGAGATCGCGGTGTCGGTCGACGGGCCGGATGTGATGGGCAGCGTGGAAGAGCTGCGCAGCGCGTTTGCCAATTTGGCGTCGAACGCGGTGCGCTATTCGCCGGAAGGCGGGCGCATCGAGCTGGCCTGGAAGCGCGGCGAGGACGATTTGCAGTTCTCGGTGACCGACAGCGGGATCGGGATCGATCCGCAGCATATCTCGCGCTTGACCGAGCGTTTCTACCGCGTCGACAAGAGCCGTTCGCGCGAGACGCAGGGGACGGGGCTGGGGCTGGCGATCGTCAAGCACGTGCTGCTGCGGCATGGCGGGCGGGTGAAGATTTGCTCGAAGCCGGGGGAGGGGAGTACCTTCACGGCTTCTCTACCCAATACCTCGTTGCCGGGTTGACTCGGACGCTTTTTTGATTGGCGCGATACGTAGGGTGGGCCGGGCCGCGAAAGGCACTCGTGCCCACGCGGTACAACGGTCGATTTAACGCGATGCCGGCAACCGGCCATCGTCCGTTTGCGATCTCGACTTGACGTTCGGGTGCGCATCGGTACGACCGCGTGGGCTCGAGAGCCCACCCTACGAAAAACCACCCCTAAGTTCGGCCTCATCCACCGCCCCACATTGCGCGGTACAATCGAGAATTGTCCTTCTCGACCCGCACATGTTCTCTCGACGCACTTCCCTCATTGCGCTCGGCGCGCTCGCCATTGCCGGCTGCGGCAGCACCCCGCCGCCCGTCGCTCCCACTCCCGCCGTGGTCGCCACGCCGGCGCCCCCGAAGAAAATCCGCATCGGCCTGGCCCTGGGCGGCGGCGCGGCGCGCGGCTTTGCCCACATCGGCGTGATCAAGGCCCTCGAAGCCCAGGGCATCATCCCAGAAATCGTGGTCGGCACCAGCGCCGGCTCGGTGGTCGGCGCCCTGTACGCCTCAGGCTACGACGGCTTCACCCTGCAGCGCACCGCGATGAGCATGGACGAAGCCACGATCTCGGACTGGGCGCTGCCGCTGTTTTCGAAATCCCCAGGCGTGCTGAAAGGCGAGGCCCTGCAGAACTACGTCAACAAGGCGGTCAACAACGTGCCGATGGAGCGCCTGAAAAAGCGCTTCGGCGCCGTTGCCACCGACCTGAAGACGGGCGAATCCATCCTCTTCAACAAGGGCAACACCGGCCTGGCCGTGCGCGCCTCGTCCTCGGTGCCGAGCGTGTTCCAGCCGGTGAAGATCGGGACCAAGACCTATGTCGACGGCGGCCTGGTGGCGCCGGTGCCGGTGAAGTACACGCGCGACATGGGTGCCGACTTCATCATCGCGGTCAACATCTCGACCCAGGCCGACTCGCAAGCCACGGCCAGTTCGGTCGACGTGCTGCTGCAGACCTTCAGCATCATGGGCCAGCGCATCAATTCCTACGAGTTGAAGGACGCCGACGTCGTCATCACGCCGGCCCTGGGCAAGATGGGCAGCGCCGACTTTGCCGGACGTAACCTGGCGATCCTGGCGGGCGAGCAGGCCGCCGCCGCTGTGATGCCGCAGCTGAAGGCCAAGCTGAAGGCCAAGCAGCAGCCATAACAATCAAAACAGTTTAAACAAGGAAACGATATGAAGACCAAGCCATTCCTGACCCTGGAAGACGTGAAGATCATCGCCGCCGCGGCCGAAGCCGAAGCGCTGAAGAACAACTGGGCCGTGACCTTCTCGATCGTCGACGACGGCGGTCACCTGCTGTGGCTGCAGCGCCTGGACGGCGCGCCGCCGGTGTCGTCGCACATCTCGCCGGCCAAGGCCAAGACCGCCGCGCTCGGCCGCCGCGAGTCGAAGATCTATGAAGACGTGATCAATGGCGGGCGCTTCTCCTTCCTGTCGGCGCCGGAAATCGAGGGCATGCTGGAAGGCGGCGTGCCGGTGATCGTCGATGGCCACGTGATCGGCGCGGTCGGCGTGTCGGGCGTGAAGTCGGAGCAGGATGCGCAGATTGCCAAGGCGGGTATCGCCGCGCTGGTCGGCTGATCGTAGGGTGGATGGCTCCACCCGACCTTGTGCATGAACGCGGCGGGCGCGCCGTCCACGCGTTCAATTGGCTTCGCTCATGGCCGCATCAGGTCAAGCACGGGTTGGACGCGTGGGCGGCGCAGCGGCAGCGTGTCCGCCAGTTGCCGGGTATAGCCGGCCACCCTACGCCTTCACCATTAACACCTGGAAAAC
>DAMABW010000285.1:2620-6410 GCA_031999925.1 Massilia sp.
AAACCCCCGCTCATCCGTAAGTAAAAACACGCATTTCCCCCGAAAACCGTCTGTCGGTACATTGCCGACGCCCTCGAACGGCGCTATAATCGAGGGGTTTAACCATTCTACTTACTTGCCGTAGCGCCTACCTTCCATTCCTCATTCCAAACGACCTCCATACTCGGATTGCACCCGTGCATCCGTGGTTCTTGGGTGTCGGTCTGACGTGGCGCCGCTACGGTAACTTTATTGGGAGTTACCCTTGCCGCCATTTTTTTCTGGCCCAGCCGTCCCGGCCATCCTGGCCCTCGCAGACGGAACGATTTTCAAAGGTGTTTCCATTGGTGCCGCTGGCCACACGACCGGTGAAGTGGTCTTCAATACCGCGATCACTGGCTACCAGGAAATCCTGACCGACCCCAGCTACTCGCGTCAGATCGTCACCCTGACGTACCCGCACATCGGCAACTACGGCGTCAACGGCGCCGACGTCGAAGCCGGTAAAGTCCACGCCGCAGGCCTGATCATCCGCGACCTGCCGCTGCTGGCATCGAACTTCCGTTCCACCCAATCGCTGTCGGATTACCTGAAGGCCGAGAACGTCGTGGCCATCTCCGGCATCGACACCCGCAAGCTGACCCGCCTGCTGCGCGAAAAAGGCGCCCAGGCCGGCGCCATCCTCACCGGGACGCAAGGCAACCAGCCATCCGAAGCGCAGGCACTGGAACTGGCCCGTTCCTTCCCCGGCCTGGCCGGCATGGACTTGGCAAAAGTCGTGTCCGTGAAAGAACCGTACGTCTTCACCGAAACCGAGTGGAAACTCGGCCAGGGCTTCGGCAAGCAGGACAATCCCGAATACCACGTCGTCGCTTTCGACTACGGCGTCAAGCGCAACATCCTGCGCATGCTGGCCGAACGCGGCTGCAAGGTCACCGTGCTGCCGGCCGAATCGACCGCCGCCGATGCGCTGGCGCTGAACCCGGACGGCATCTTCCTGGCCAACGGCCCCGGCGACCCGGAACCCTGCGACTACGCCATCAAGGCGACCGCGGAACTGATCGAGAAGGGCATCCCGACCTTCGGCATCTGCCTCGGCCACCAGATCATGGCGCTCGCCTCGGGCGCCAAGACCATGAAGATGAAGTTCGGCCACCACGGCGCGAACCACCCGGTGCAGGACCTGGATTCGAAGAAGGTCCTGATCACCTCGCAGAACCACGGCTTCGCGGTCGACCCGGACACGCTGCCGAAGAACTGCCGCGTGACCCACGTCTCGCTGTTCGACGGTTCGCTGCAGGGCTTCGCCCGCACCGACAAACCGGCCTTCTGCTTCCAGGGCCACCCGGAAGCATCGCCAGGCCCGACCGACGTCGCCTATCTGTTCGACCGCTTCATCAAGCTGATGCAAGCCCAGGAAAAAAAAGCAAATGCAGGAGAAGTGAATGCCTAAGCGTAGTGACATCAAAAGCATCCTGATCATCGGCGCCGGCCCGATCGTCATCGGCCAGGCCGCGGAGTTCGACTATTCCGGCGCCCAGGCTTGTAAAGCCCTGCGCGACGAAGGCTACAAGGTCATCCTAGTCAACAGCAACCCGGCGACCATCATGACCGACCCGGAGATGGCCGACGTCACCTACATCGAGCCGATCACCTGGAAGGTCGTCGAGCGCATTATCGCCAAGGAAAAGCCGGACGCGATCCTGCCGACCATGGGCGGCCAGACCGCGCTGAACTGCGCGCTCGACCTGCATCGCCACGGCATCCTGGAAAAATACAATGTCGAACTGATCGGCGCCTCGCCGGAAGCCATCGACAAGGCCGAGGACCGCTCCAAGTTCAAGGATGCGATGACCAAGATCGGCCTGGGTTCGGCACGCTCGGGCGTGGCGCACTCGATGGACGAAGCGCGCGCCGTGCAGCGCGAACTGGGCTTCCCGACCATCATCCGTCCGTCGTTCACGATGGGCGGTTCGGGCGGCGGCATCGCCTACAACGAAGAAGAATTCGAATCGATCTGCAAGCGCGGCCTCGAAGCCTCGCCGACCTCGGAGTTGCTGATCGAAGAGTCGCTGCTGGGCTGGAAAGAGTACGAGATGGAAGTCGTGCGCGACAAGGCCGACAACTGCATCATCATCTGCTCGATCGAGAATCTGGATCCGATGGGCGTGCACACCGGCGACTCGATCACGGTCGCGCCGGCGCAGACGCTGACGGACAAGGAATACCAGATCATGCGCAATGCGTCGATCAACGTCCTGCGCGAGATCGGCGTCGACACCGGCGGCTCGAACGTGCAGTTCGCGATCAACCCGCAAGACGGCCGCATGATCGTCATCGAGATGAACCCGCGCGTGTCGCGTTCCTCGGCACTGGCCTCGAAGGCCACCGGCTTCCCGATCGCGAAAGTGGCGGCGAAACTGGCGGTCGGCTTCACCCTGGACGAACTGCGCAACGAGATCACCGGCGGCGCGACCCCGGCCAGTTTCGAACCGTCGATCGACTACGTCGTCACCAAGATCCCGCGCTTCGCATTCGAAAAATTCCCGGCGGCCGACAAGCACCTGACCACGCAGATGAAATCGGTCGGCGAAGTCATGGCCATGGGCCGCACCTTCCAGGAATCCTTCCAGAAGGCCCTGCGCGGCCTGGAAGTGGGCGTGGACGGCCTGAACGAAATGACGCGCGACCGCGAAGTCATCGAGGAAGAGCTGGGCGAGCCTGGCCCGGAACGCATCTGGTACGTAGGCGACGCCTTTGCCCAGGGCTTCACGCTGGAAGAAGTGCATGGGCTGACCAAGATCGATCCGTGGTTCCTCATCCAGATCAAGGAAATCGTCGACATCGAACTCTGGCTGGATCACCAGAAGCTGGAGTCGCTCGACAAGCCGACGCTGTACAAGCTCAAGCAAAAGGGCTTCTCGGACGCGCGTATGGCCTTCCTGATGCACACCACGCAGGCCGCGGTGCGCGAGCGCCGTCACGCGCTGGGCATCCGCCCGGTGTACAAGCGCGTCGACACCTGCGCCGCCGAATTCTCGACCGACACCGCCTACATGTACTCGACCTATGACGAGGAATGCGAAGCGGCGCCGACCGACAAGAAGAAGATCATGGTGCTGGGCGGCGGCCCGAACCGCATCGGCCAGGGCATCGAGTTCGACTACTGCTGCGTCCATGCCGCCCTCGCCATGCGCGAAGACGGCTACGAGACCATCATGGTCAACTGCAACCCGGAGACCGTGTCGACCGACTACGATACCTCGGACCGCCTCTACTTCGAATCGCTGACCCTGGAAGACGTGCTGGAAATCGTCGACCTGGAAAAGCCGGTAGGCGTGATCGTGCAGTACGGCGGCCAGACCCCGCTGAAGCTGGCGCTCGATCTCGAGGCGAACGGCGTGCCGATCGTCGGCACCTCGCCGGACATGATCGACGCCGCCGAAGACCGCGAGCGCTTCCAGAAGCTGCTGCAGGACCTCGGCCTGCGCCAGCCGCCGAACCGCACCGCGCGCACCGAAACCGAAGCCCTGGCCCTGGCCCAGGAAATCGGCTACCCGCTGGTCGTGCGTCCTTCGTACGTGCTGGGCGGCCGCGCCATGGAAATCGTCCATGAGCAGCGCGACCTCGAGCGCTACATGCGCGAAGCGGTGAAGGTGTCGAACGATTCGCCGGTGCTGCTGGACCGCTTCCTGAACGACGCCATCGAAGTCGACGTCGACTGCATCTCGGACGGCGAGACCACCTTCATCGGCGGCGTGATGGAACACATCGAACAGGCTGGCGTGCACTCGGGCGACTCGGCCTGCTC